>CALLGK010000052.1 GCA_938009905.1 uncultured Acidimicrobiales bacterium
CATGCTCGTCGACGGCCTCCTCGGAGGCTCAAAGAGCAGCATCATCGAAGGCCTCGCCAAGCAGTCAGGTGTTGGCGGCGGCATGATCGGCAAGCTCCTGCCAATGCTCGCACCAATGGTGATGGGCTTCCTCGGCAAGCGTCAGAGCGCCGGTGGCCTCGACGCCGCTGGTCTCGCAGGTGAGCTCGGTGGCGAGTGGACCGCGATGGAAGACGCCGGTATGGGCGAAACCCTCGGCCTCCTCGGCAACGCAAGCGCAGACGACGACACCAACTTCAGCTCGAAGCTCGGCAAGCTCGCCGGCATCGGTGGCCTTGCTGGCCTCGCCGGTGCAGGTGCCGCCGGCCTCACGGGCGCCGCGTCTAGCGGTGTCGATGGCCTCAAGGGCGCAGCATCCGGCGTCACCGGCAAGGCTGCTGGTGCAGCCGGAGCCGCCACAGCCGGAGCCGGGGCCGCAGCCTCTGGCCTGAAGGGCAAGGCCGCCGGTGTAACCGCGGCGCCTCAGCCAACCGGTGGCGAGAAGAAGGGCGGCCTCATGAAGTGGCTGCCTCTGCTCCTCATCATTCCGTTGATCGCTCTGCTGGCCTGGGCCTGCAACAGCGGCGACAGCGATGACAACGATGCTTCTGGAACCACCGAAGCGGTGGCCACCACCGAGGCGATGGAAGAGGAAGAGGAACCCACCACCACAGAAGCCATGGAAGAAGAAGACGCCATGGAAGACGAGGCGATGGAAGAAGACGCCATGGAGGAAGAGCCTGAAGAAGAGGCTGCTCCCGCCGGCTGGATCGAAGGCAACCTCATGGACACGATGGACAAGTCGGGCCAGCTCGGCACGCTCGTCGGTGTCATCGACGCCTCGGGCAACGGCCCAGTGCTCGAAGCAGACGGTCCGTTCACCGTGTTTGCGCCAACTGACGAGGCCATTGCGGCGCTCCCAGAAGAGGTGACGGGTGATCCGGCCGTTCTTCAGCGTGTCCTCGCCTATCACGTCGTGACTGGCAACGTGACCTCTGCTGACCTGGTTGATGGTCCTGTCCCGACGCTCGGTGGCGAATCGATCAATATCAACACCGCAACGGCAACCGTGAACGGCGCCAACTTCGTTGAGACCGACCTCACCGCCAACAACGGTGTGGTCCACATCATCGACCGGGTGCTCCTCCCCGCCGACCTCCAAGCCCAGCTTGGTGGCTCGTTGAACGAAGCACTCGGCCTGGAGCCGATCAACTTCGAGGTGAACTCAGCGGTGATCACCGCTGACTCAACCGGAACCCTCGATCGGGCCGCCGAGTTCCTCATCACCAACAACACCGTTGTCGAGATTGCTGGCCACACCGACTCAGACGGCGATCCTGCGTTCAACCTGCAGCTCAGCCAAGACCGAGCAGACGCCGTCATGGCGTATCTCACCGACCAAGGCGTGCCGGCCGAGAACATGACCGCCGTCGGCTACGGCGAAGATCAGCCAGTCGCTGAAAACGACACGCCTGAGAACAAGGCCAAGAACCGCCGCATCGAGTTTGTGAGCGCAGCAAGCTAGTCAACGCCTCCCAGAGGGAGTTACCGGGCCTGCGTGGCCTGAACGCCTCCCAGAGGGAGTTACCGATGGGGCCGGGTCGTGATGACCCGGCCCCATCGTCGTTTTGGCGGGCACTCCGTGTCCACAATGTTGGGTGCCTCTCGACCAGCCCCACCACGACCCGTCGGCCCGCTATGTCGATCAGCCCCGACCGAGCATTGGCGACACCGTCGACATCACGCTCGAGCTGCCAGCAACAGGACAAGACGGCGAGGCTCCCGAGGTGAAGGGGGCCTGGTTACGAGGTATGCGAGACGCCGAGCAGTTCTGGGCTGAAGGCACACAGGGCACGGGGGCCGATCGCGACCGCGTTCGTTTTCAACTCGACTGCACGCAGAACGTGCACAACTACCGCTTTCATCTCGACCTGGGCGATGGACCACGGTGGATGTCTGGCGCCGGCCTCCTTGATTGGGATCCTCCGGACCGAGACGACTACCGCTTGCTCACCACCGGTGGAGCGCCGGAATGGGTGCCCGATCTCGTCTGGTATCAGATCTTTCCCGATCGCTTTGCCACCACCGGTGCCTACGCCCACAACGATCACGACACCAACACGTCATGGGCCAACTGGGTCGAGTGGGACACGCCCATCGCCGACGGTCACGATGCCATGACGCAGATGTATGGCGGCGACCTCGACGGCATCACCCAACACCTCGATCACCTCATCGATCTCGGGATCGGGGGCGTCTACCTCACCCCCGTGTTTCCCGGTGGATCAAACCACCGCTACGACGCATCGACATTCAGCCATGTCGATCCGGTGCTCGGCGGCAACGACGCGTTGGTGCGGCTGTCGAACGCGGCCGAGCGGGCCGGACTACGGGTGATGACCGACCTCACGCTCAACCACACGGGTGACCGCCACGAGTGGTTCCAGACAGCCAAGGCCAACGCCTCCTCAGACGAGGCTGGCTTCTACTTCTTCATTGATCACCCAGACACGTATCAATCGTGGCTCGGCATCGACAGCTTGCCAAAGCTTGATCACCGCAGCGACGAGATGCGGCGGCGCTACTACGAAGGTGCCGAGTCACACCTGGCCCAGTATCTCGCCGAGCCGTTCAACATGGCTGGCTGGCGCATCGATGTGGCCAACATGACCGGCCGCCTTGGTTCACTCGACCTCAACCAACAGGTGGCGAAGACAACCCGGAAGACCATGGACGACCACAACCCAGACAAGTGGTTGGTGGGTGAACACTTCTTCGATGCCAGCCTCGATGCTCCGGGCGACGGCTGGCATGGCGTCATGAACTACGCAGGCATCACTCGACCCGTTGCGTCGTGGCTTGGTCAGTTCACGGCTCTTGGCGCGTTCCACAAAGGGCCAGGCCAGGCCTCTCGTAACGGCACCCAGATGGCTCGGGCCATGGACGCGGTGCGGGCCGCAATGCCGTGGCAGGTCACGATGGGTTCGATGTCGTTGCTTTCGTCGCACGACACTGCCCGCTGGCGCACGATGTGTGCGGACGACGACGTGGCCAAGGCCGGGTTTGGCTTCCTGCTCTGCCTGCCCGGTGCGCCCACGTTCTTCTACGGCGACGAGATTGGCCTCATGGCCGACAGCGCCGAGAAGGCCCGCAGCACGATGCCGTGGGACAAGGGCCAGTGGGATCAGTCGTTCCTCGACTGGTATCGAACGATGATCGCCACCCGCAACAACAACGAAGCGCTCCGCCACGGTGGCTTCCGCTGGGTGCACACCGGAGTCGATGCCGTTGTGTTCTTGCGCGAGACAGCCAGCCAGCGGTTGCTCATTCGAGTGGCCAGAGCCGCGACCGCTCCGCTGGATGTGTCGGCCAGGCTCCTGAAAGCAAACGAACTCACCGGCGTCCTCAACGCAGACGCCCTAACCCCCGCCAACGAGACCCTCACTCTCCCGGGCGACGGACCAGCCCTTCAGATCTGGCAGCTGTCCGACTAGCGGATTCGAGACCAGGTATTGAGGATGGCGGCGGCCGACGCGTCGATGTCGGCTTCGGTGGTTTCCCAACCAGACAC
>CALLGK010000053.1 GCA_938009905.1 uncultured Acidimicrobiales bacterium
GTCGAACAGATTGCACGACGCAATCGAGATGCCATCGGCGGCTTCTTGTTGAGACACTTCGAGGCCGACCCAAGGGCCAACGGGATAGCGAGCGAGCGCCATGGTGTAGTCGGCGTTGATGTAGTGGATGCCGTCGTCGCTTGAGTTGGCGAGCGGACAGGCAATATCGCCACTGACCGCAGCTCTGACGAGCGGCGACATCGGCTCGTCGTCAACGAGAGACACCTCGTCGTTTGTCCACACTCGCGTGTACTCACCGGTGGCGAATCCACCATCCACCCAGCGAAACAGCCACCCGCCTTCATCTGTCTGGTCGGATTGCTGTTCAACCGGCGGCGCTGGCACGGTCTGTGGGTCGGGCCACGCTGGTCTGTCCGGTTGCCAGATCGTGCCTGGTGGCTCGCTACTTGCGGCCAGAACAAGCCCCGTTACCCGGGCAACGTCGTGGCCGCCTGATGACACGATGGCGTCGATCACTTCGATGCGTCGACCACGGCGGATCCGCTGAGTAGAGACGGTGAGCGGTGTCATGCCCGCGGGCCGGAACAGATCAACCGTCAGCCTCGATACTCGACGCTCGATCCCGTCAGTGGGGAGCTCGGCAGCGGCCTCAATAGCCCGGGCGGCAAGGCCCCCGATAAGTCGGCCGTGCAACATGTCGGTCGACCAAGGAGCGTGCGACCATGCCTCGGGCACGAACGTGTCGCCATCTGAATAGAACCGTGCCTTCGTCACCCGCCAGAACCTAGCTGTAGGTTCGTCGCATGGCCTTTTACACCGACTCGCAACGCCAGATTCAAGAACAGCACGACAGCCAGAACCTCGCCGTGGCGATGGAGTTGGGGATCGTGAAGGACGAAATCGAAGATCGCCACGTCCCCTTCATCGAATCGCGTGACTTCTTCTTCCTGTCGACCGTCAACGGACGAGGCGAACCAACCGTCAGCCACAAGGGCGGCGACGTCGGCACGGTGCGAGTGCTGGATTCGAAGACCCTCGCCTTCCCGATGTATGACGGCAACGGCATGTTTCTGTCGATGGGCAACATCGCAGAGACGGCCAAGATCGGTCTGCTCTTCATCGACTTCGAGACTCCCAACCGGGTGCGGGTCCAAGCCACGGCATCCCTGACGCACGACGCAGAACTGCTCGCTTCGTATCCGGGAGCGATCGGCGTGGTGCTGGCCAAGGTCGACCAGACGTTCATCAACTGTGCCCGCTACATCCACAAGCACGATCGCCGAGAGACCTCACGGTATGTGCCAGACGAGGCAGGTGAGCAGCCATACGCGTCGTGGAAGCGCATCGACGATCTACAGGACTTCCTCCCCGAGAAAGACCAGGGTCGAGCGGCAGACGAGGGCGGCGTGATTACCGAGCGGGAGTACGGGACGCTGCTGCAGAGCGGCGAGTCCTAGGCCTCATCGACCTGCTCTGACGAGCCGTCGCCTCCGCCGTTTGATTGCTGAGCCGCGAGCGCGGTGGTCACGCGGAGTTCGAGCTCTGGCAGGAACACAACCGCTAAGGCAAACACGGCGAGGACAGGGATGGCGAACCAGAAGAGGCTGCCGACGGCCACGGCGACCGCTTCCTCTACCGCTGTCCGCAACGACGGCTCGAGCGATCGGATGTCTTCTGGCGTTGAGAGCAGTGATGCCGTGTCGACGTCGTCGTCGAGCGCGCCAAGTTCGCTATTGAGCCGACCAGTGAGGACGGCGCCAAACACGCCGACTCCGAGGGTCTGACCAAGGGTTCGAAAGAAGTTGATGGCGGCCGTGCCGGCACCAAGATCTGGCAGGGCGAGTGAGTTTTGCGTTGCTGTTGTCATCGTGGGGAAGGCGATTCCCATGGCGAAACCAAGAACCGACAGCCAAGGAATGGCGGCGAATGCCGAACTCTCGCGGTCGAGTGTCATGAACGCGACCATGGCGATCAGGGCAAGCACGGGGGTGACCTGCACGAGTCGGCGATAGCGACCCGTGCCCGTTGTGATGCGACCGGCGAGATAGGAACCACCGGTGACGGCAATCGTCATGGTGGCCAAGATCAGGCCGGCTCGAGTTGGCGACTCACCGAGTGACACCTGAAAGAACAGCGGGAAGAAGGCCAGAACGCCCATGGCCGCAATGCCGAACGTGACGTTGCCCGTGATCATGATGCGAAACGTCGGGTTCGAAAACAGGCGCATGGGCAACAGCGGTTCGGACGCTTGTCGTTCCCATTGCACGAAAGCAACTGCGCCAATGGCGGCGCCCACGAGCAGCCCGATGATCTGCCACGAACCCCACGCATACGTCTCACCACCGAGCGCCAAGCCGAGAATGAGAGCGGTGACTGACGCAACGAGCACGGCGGCGCCAACCAGGTCGAGGTCGTGCTTGCGTGGTGGTAAGCGGAACGTGAGATGCCGCTGCACGATCGCACCGGCGATCAGACCGAGCGGCACGTTGATGAGGAAGATCCAACGCCACGATGCCGCCTCGACGAACAGCCCGCCGATCACCGGGCCAACGATGGACGAGAACGTGAAGTTCATCGTGTAGTACGCCATGTACTTGCCTCGCTCGCGGGGCGAGAAGATGTCGCCGATCACGATGAAGCCCATCGCCATGAGCCCGCCGGCGCCGATGCCCTGCAGCCCGCGAGCCGCGATCAGCTGCCACATCGTTTGTGAGAGGGCACACAGCACAGAGGCGACGACGAAGATCGCGAGCGCGGCCTGGGTGAGTGCTCGACGTCCGTAGAGGTCGCTGAGTTTGCCGTAGAGCGGCGTGGCGGCAACTGAGCCAAGCAGGAACGACGTGAGCACCCAGGGCAACTGGTCGATGCCGCCGAGATCGCCCGCAATCGTTGGCAGGGCGGTTGACACTGCGGTGCCATCGAGCGATGCCAAGAAGGTCGACACGAGCATGCCGAAGAAGATGAGGTGTGTGCGCCGTCGGCTGAGTCCGACGTCGTTGTCGTCCGCGAGCTGCGCCATCTACTTGCGGGGAAAGCGACGTTTGAAGGGCCGGACCTCGAATCCGACCTCGAGTTCCTCGTTCGAGTCAGCAACACACGAGCGAGCAACCCGCTTGCCGTGTTCGGAGAGCTTCTCGTAGTCGGCCCGCGAGATGCCGGGAATGACGGGCTCTCGAAACCATGGGGCGTAGAACTCCAAGTTTGGGATCGCCCGAACGTCGTCAGAGAGGTTCGGTGTGCCGCCATGCCAGGCCCGCACATCACGAATCTGCACCGACCCGGCAGGGGCCGGGGTCACGGTGCTGAGCCGCATCCACTCTGGCTCTTCTTCGAGAGACGGAATCGGCGCCCGAGAATGCTGTGAGCCAGGAATCTGGCGTGTCGGTCCGTTGAGCACGTGTTGGTCGAACGGCAAGAAGTTGAGGCACACGTATGGGCAGGGCAGATCACGAGTGGTGAGGAACCCTCGGGTGTCTTTGAAGGCGCTGAACGGTGTTTCGTCTGTGCTTCGCCAGTCACCCATGTCGGTGTGGAGGGGCTGATACTCGACGGCTCCTGGCAGGCAGAAGTCGCCACTCCCCGATCGCAGCATGTAGTCGGGCGACTCGAAGATGGCCGACACGATCTGTTCAACGAACGGCAACTCAAGCAGCATCTGCCATTCCGGGCGGTGCATCATGCTCCGCGTCTTGCTCGACCCGCCAAAGGAGTAGCGGTGCGAGCCGCGGTTGCCGGTGCGGTCGGCGTCGACGCCGACGATCTCGCGCACCGCGTCCATCACGCCCTCTTGCAGCTGCGCCAGTTGCTCACCCGGCACAACGTCTTTGACGACAACGAACCCGTCTCGTCGAAAGATCGTGACCGCCCGCTCGATCTCGGTCGGATCAAGAACCTCGAGACCGGTGAGCCCCGCATTCTCGAGCAGGTGATCCCGCAGCTCAACCACCGTTCTGGAGGCCGTAGACCACGAAAACGTACTCTCCGGCCTCCAGTTCGGGGATTTTGTCACCATGCGTAGGCCTCGGGAGCGGCGCCTGGGCCGGGGAAGATCTCGTCGATCACCGACAGTGCGCCGGCGTCGAGCCTCACCGTGGTGGCGTGGATCGCCGCGTCGAGTTGTTCCATCGTTCTTGGGCCAGAGAGCGGTGCGGTGACCGCCGGTTGGTGCATGAGCCAGGCCAGGGCGACCACGGCTGGCTCTTCGCCAACATCGGCGCAGAACGCCTCCCAGTCGGCGAGCTGCGTGGCCATACCTCGAGCCCGTTGCTGCACCCCAGATGATTGGCGACGTTCGCCGTCGCTACGCTTGGCTGCGTCGACGGTGAGGTTTCCGCCAAGCAAGCCGCCGGCGAGCGGGCTCCACGGCAGCAATCCGAGGCCGTAGCTTTCACAGGCCGGGATCACTTCGAGCTCGACGGTTCGTTCTGTCAGGTTGTAGAGGCTCTGTTCGGACACCAAACCAAGGAAGTGACGGTTCTTGGCTGCCTCGTTGGCTTGGGCGATCGACCACCCGGCGAAGTTGCTGCAGCCGACGTAGATCACCTTGCCCTGTGCCACGAGGGTCTCCATGGCCTGCCAGATCTCGTCCCACGGGGCGGCCCGATCGAGGTGGTGCATCTGATACAGATCGATGTGGTCGACCTGCAGGCGCTTCAAGCTGGCATCGCACGCCGCCATGATGTGCCGGGCCGACAACCCTCGATCGTTGGGGCGACCAGACATGGGCTCGTGCACTTTGGTGGCGAGCACCACTTCGTCACGACGACCTCTGTCGGCCAGCCATCGACCAAGCAACGATTCGGTGGTGCCGACGCCGAGGTGGCCGCCGTATTGATCGGCGGTGTCAATGAGGTTGACGCCAGCATCGAGGGCGCGGTCGAGCATCTCGAACGAATCACGTTCGGATGCGTTCGGCCCAAAGTTCATGGTGCCGAGCCCGAGCTCGCTCACCTTCAGGGCGGTTCGTCCAAGCCGTTTGTATTCGATGAGCCAGCCTCGCTACAGCGTTGCCGGGTAGTAGTCAGCGGCGGGGGTTGACCCTGCCTCTTCTGTGAAGTTGCCCGCGAACGGCCACTCCTCTTCCTCCCCTGGCAGTGGGCCCTGGTTGAAGCGACCCAGCTCGCCGCCGCCTGCCTTCTCGTTGCCAACCAACGACCATGCTTGGCGCTTGTAGGTCCAGTTGTCTGGCTGCAGTCGGTGGGCTTCGTTGAAGTGCGGAATGGCGGCGTCGCGATTGTCGGCCCGCCACAGGTGGTTGGCGAGCTCGAAGTGGGCCGCGCCCGCGCTCTTGTCTGGCGAGCGGTCTTGTGAGGCCTCGACCACCTGCGACGGCGTCATGGCAAAGGCACTCTCGGCACCCTTGTCGGCCCAATCTCGCATCGCAGCCAGATAGTTTTCGCGGTCTTGACCGCCCCGCAACCTCGCCGCGAGTTCCGGATCGTCAGCCTCGATCTCGGCTGCCTTGGCTTCGACGTTTGCATCGCGTTCGTCGAGGAAGGCCCGCAGCCAATCGGGGTAGCCATCGCCCGGCGGCCAGCCCGGTTCTGGCGGTCGCACAATGACGCCCTCTTCATCAATCCAGAACACGTTGGGGATGTTGACGACGCCAAACAACGCATCGAGCTGATGGGTCGGGTCGAGCAGCGACGGGTGCGCCGGGTTGGCCGCTTCGATGAACGGTCGTGACGCTTCTGGATCGCTCAGCTCAAGTGAGACCGTGACGATCTCGACACCCTTTGGTGCCAGTTCTTCTCGGAGTACCTGCCACCCGGGCAGGTCGTAGCGGCAGCCTCAATAGGGGGCCCAGGCAACAACGATGACCTTCTTGCCTCGCAGCGACGCCAGTCGAAACTCGTTGCCATCGAGGTCTGGCAGAACCACCTCGGGGGCGACAGCCGTGGCCAGCGCACGCCCATTCAGGCTCTCGGGGCCGAGGGCCACCAGGCCGGCAGCCTCGTCGTGCACCACCGCCATGCCGAGGCGTTCAGCCGCATGTTGGGCGGAGAAGCCATCGGGCAGAGGCACACATACCTCGCCTTTGCAGGCTCCTTCTGGTTTGATCTCCCACCCCGTGCCGGCATGGAATGCCTCGGGAGAGATGTCGAGCGTCTCGGCGATCATGGCGCCAGCGTTTCACCTCTGGCCCCAGTGAGCAATGTGAGCGGAGCGCTGCCGTCTCGGCGGGCCGCCAGGTTGCGCTACGCCGCGGCGGTAGCGGCCTCGTGGCGTCGATCGGTGTCGACGGCCACGCGGTGCATCACCCTGCGGTGCTCTGGATAGTCAGCGACCGCATAGTGCTGGGTGGCTCGGTTGTCCCAGATGGCGATCGTGCCGGGTTGCCAGCGCAGCCGAACCTGGTGGTCTGGCCGATTGATGGCGTGCAGCAGGTAGCTCACGATGCGATGTGATTCCGCTGCACCGGTGCCCATGATCCAACGGCTGTTGGATTCGCTCACGTTGACGTACGGCCGACCGGTCACGGGGTGGTGCGAGATGACGGGCCACACCGCGGAGCCGGCATCAACGAGCATGTCGGTGATGCCCTGGTTGCCGCCCTCGGCGTATGCGCCGTTGCGAAACTGACCGGGGTCGTGGCAGATGTGCATCTGTTCGAGGTCTTTGACAAAGCCGGGGTCGAGCGCGTCGTAGACCGAGTACATGCTGGCCCACAGCGTGTCGCCGCCGACGGGCGGAATCTCTTGGGCCTGGAGGACGGACGCGAACGGTGGCTTGGGCCGAAACGTCATGTCGGAATGCCACTCGGTTGCGTCTGGACGGTCGCCAGGCTTCCACTCGAGTACAGCGACGTCTGGTGTCTCGGGGTGCGTGTTGTAGCTGTGATGTCGAGGGGCGAGGTCGCCAAAGAGCTTTGCGAACACCACGTGATGTTCTGGCGTGAGCGACTGGTCTCGCAGAAACAGCACCTGGTTCTCGATGAGCGCGTCGTAGAGCCGGTCGCCAGCCTCGGCCAGCGCGTCGGTGTCGCCAGAGTCGATAAGGGCCGCAGCATCTAACCCATGCACCTCAGCCCCCAGGGCCGGCGACCACCGCTCGACTGTCATCTCGACACTGCTCATGGCCGCGAAGGTAGCGGACCCGGCCCAGCGAACGGAAGAGCCCATTCACTCCACGGAAGCCCATCTCCCGTACCCGAACTGGAGGTCGTAGAGCACCGTTTTGTGGCCTACGGCCTCCAGAACTGGGGTGGCTTGGGGAGAGAACCCGGCGCGTTTTTCGAGCGCCAGCGAGAAGAGGTGGTTAGCGAACGCAGTGAGCGGCGTTAGCTGAGGGAGTTGCGGAGCTCGAAGCGTTTGATTTTGCCGGTGGCCGTCTTTGGGAGCTCATCGACCACGATGATCTGCCGGGGTCGCTTGAACGCAGCCATGCGTTCGCGGCAGTGCTCGACGAGCACCTCTTCGGTCGGTGTTGCACCGCTGGCCGGAAGAATGAAGGCCACCACCGTCTCGAGCCCGGCCGAGTCTCGTGCGCCAACAACTGCGGCTTCAAGCACGTCGGGATGCTCGATCAACGCGCTCTCGACTTCGGCTGGCGACACCCAGATGCCGCCCGCCTTGATCATGTCGTTGTTGCGGCCCAGGAACGTCCATCGATCGTTCTCGGAACGGACGTAGACATCTCCGGTTCGAACCCAGCCGTCGATGAATGCGGCTGCCGTTGCGTCTTCTCGTTGCCAATAGCCAACGGCAGCAGAGGGCCCCTTCACGTGCAGATAGCCGGGAGTGTCTGGCTCGGTGATCACGTCGCCGTCATCGTTGCGAAGCTCGGCGACGTAGCCCGGGACGATCTGGCCGCTGGCTCCCGGAGTCTGCTCGGTCAGGGTGTTCGAAATGAAGATGTGCAGCAGCTCGGTTGATCCGATGCCGTCGAGCACCGGCTGTCCAGAAAGGTCGGCGAATCGAGTCTGGATGTTGGCAGGCAACGACTCACCAGCCGTCACCGTGCCCCGCAAGCTCGCAAAGGTGTCCGCATCGAGCCCTGCGTCGAGCAGAGCAGCACAGAAGCCGGGGCTCGAGAAGAACAGCGTCGGCTTCTCGTCTGCGATCAACGCCGCGATCGCAGGGGGTGACGGAGGGTCCGGGTTCAGAATGGCCGTGCCGCCAACGGCGAGAGGGAAGGTGAGCGAGTTGCCGAGTCCGTAGGCAAAGAAGAGCTTGGCCACAGACAAGAAGCGATCGTCTTCGTTGATCTCGAGCACGCCCTCGGCATAGGTCTCGACCGTGGCAGGGACGTTGCCGTGAAGGTGCATCACGCCCTTAGGTACGCCCGTGGTTCCACTCGAGTAGAGCCAGAACGCGGGCGAGTCTGACGTCGTGTCGGCCACACCGGGTTCACCCTCAGGCGCACCACCGGCTTCCCACCCGTGCACGGCAACGTCGGCCGCACCAAGGTCTGCCGTCGGTTCTGCCGATCCGGCGACAACGACGTTGCGCACTGCAGGGGCAGCGGCGCAGATGTCGGCCAGCGTCGCAGAGAACGCCTCAGAGATCACGACTGTCTCGGCCCCCGAATCAGCGACGATCGCTCCGAGGGCAGGACCGAGCAGCATGGTCGACAGCGGAATCGGGACGATGCCCGATCGCAGCGCGCCAAGGAAGAACGACGGGAACGCAAGATCGTCACGCACCACCATCGCAACGCGATCACCCTCGGCCACGCCAAGGCCAGACAGCTGTGCCTGCGCCAGCCTCACCTCGTCGAGCAATTGGGCGTAGGTGGTCGACGAGCCCTGGCATCGAATGGCAACTCGATCGCCTCGCCCTTCGTCAACGTGGCGATCGACCAACCATGCCGCAGTGTTAAACGCTGTCACTGACTCCCCCTTCGCACCATGAGCCCCCGTTGCCCGCTCAGATTCTCACGTATTCAAACTCGACGGGCTTCTGATTGATACCTCGGGACGGTGGCGCAACCCAGCTCGCCATCTTGCCAGGCTCGGAAACCCCAACCATGAGCGACTGCACGTGAGCTCGATCGGCGTCGCTGGGAAGCCACTCATCGACGTTGGCTTCCCACTGCTCTTCGCTGATCATGTCGCCCGTTGGCGAGAGGCGATAGCCCTTGAAGGTGCCAACGTTGCGATTGAATCCAACGTGAGGCAGGCGCAGCTCGAAGCTGACGCCCGCTTCGGCGAGTGTGCGGTTCCAGCGAACGAGGCCCTTCTCGCAGTCTTCTGAGTAGTCATCTCGCAGTGTCTCGTTGAGCGCCGAAAGTTGCGTGACTTCGCGAGATCCGACGCCCTCGTCTGTGGCTTCGGGGACAAGCCGCATCACCGACTTGAGCTGGTGATCGTCGTCGCGCCGTTCCTCCTGAAAGCGCCCCTTCAGCCCTGCCGCGAAGTAGTTGGCTGCATTGGTCGACGTCTCGGCACCAAACAAGTCGAGCGAGACCGAGTAGTGGAAGTTGATGTACTTCTGAAGCACGTTGAGGTTGATGCCGCCGAACGAGGTGATGTCGTCTGTGTCGTGCTCGCGCATGAGCTCGGCCGTGCGCTGCACCACCCGGCCAACGCCAGTAGCGCCGACAAACATGTGGTGGGCCTCTTCCTTGAGCATGAAGTCACACGTGCGAGAGAGCGGATCAAACGCTGACTCTCGAAGCGACGCCAGTTGGTACTTGCCGTCGCGATCGGTGAAGTAGGTGAACATGAAGAACGACAGCCAGTCGGGCGTCTCTTCGTTGAACGCGCCGAGGATGCGCGGGTTGTCGGCATCGCCAGAGTGCCGTTCCAACATCTCGTCTGCGTCTTCTCGACCGTCACGGCCGAAGTAGCGGTGCAACAGATACACCATGGCCCAGAGGTGACGGCCTTCTTCGACGTTGACCTGGAACAGGTTGCGCATGTCGTAGAGCGATGGAGCCGTGAGGCTGAGCTTCCGCTGCTGTTCAACCGAGGCCGGCTCGGTGTCACCCTGCACCACGATCAAGCGCCGAAGATCGGCTCGGTACTCCCCCGGCACTTCCTGCCATGCGTCTTCACCCTTGTGATCGCCAAAGGCGATCTTGCGGTCGGGCGTCGGCTCGGCCAGAAACACGCCCCAGCGATAGTCGGGCATCTCAACGTGGCCGAAGTTGGCCCAGCCCTCTTGCCCAACATCAACCGCGGTGCGAAGGAACACCGGGTTGCGTTGAAAGGCAGCCGGACCCATGTCTTCCCACCACCTGATGAACTTCGGTTGCCATTGTTCGAGGGCTCGTTGGAGCCGCCGATCGTCGGCCAAGCCAACGTTGTTTGGGATCTTGGCGTCGATGTCGACGAGAGCCATGCGTTACACCCTTCGCTTGTCGTAGTCAGGTCGTGAGCCGGTGCCGAAACGCTGCAACGCGCCCTCGGGACCAACCGCGTTCGGTCGTTGAAAGATCCAGTTCTGCCAGGCCGTGAGACGAGAGAAGATTTTGGTCTCCATCGTCTCTGGCCCAACGAACCGGTAGTTGGCTTCCATGCCGGTCAGAGCGTCCGGCGAGAAGCTGTTTCGTTCTTCGAGCATCAGGCGAAGCTCGTCTTCCCAGTCGAGATCGTCTGGGTCGAAGGTGATCAGCTCAGCGGCTCTGGCAGCTGCAGCGTCAAGGTCGGTACCGGTGGTTGCCGTCGCGGCAGCCAACGCATCGTCGCGGCCCCAAAAGCGGGTGGCCAACCGACTGAGGCCATTGGCCATCGGGAACATTCCGGCATTGACACTACTGAGGCGGACGGTCGCCGGAGGGGGCGGGTCGTCGATGTCTTCCCAGGTGCCCGTCAGCATGAAGCTCCGGTCGGCCGCCAGCACGATCTCGGCCAGCACGCCAACGAAGCAGCTGCCAGGTTCGACGGTGGCCACCAGCGTGCGAGACGAAAGATCGAGCCGCCGCAGCACCCGAGCCCATTGCAGCCTTGCCTCCCGCACAAGCCAGTGATCGCCGTGGTCGATCAACAAACGCTCTGCGCCCTCGACCGAGGTGCTCTCACCCGTTGTGGTCAAGACCCAGGTGCCGATCGTTGGCTCGTTGAATCGAAGGTGCAGCATCGCATCGTCGAACTCGCGAGCAGCCCGAATCAGCCACGCGGCCGACCCAACCTCGATAAGTGCTTGGGGGTCGGCTGGCTGCGGTTCGGTAGGACCAGCAATGGTGATGGTGGCGGCGCCAAGGCTGCGATCGATCGCAACCTTGACAAGGCTGTAGTTGATCGTGTCGCCATCGACGGTGCGATCGAGCGGATCAAGCGTGATGCCTCCCGCGCTGTTCGATCCTGCGCTGTCCGATCCGGCCGCGTCTGGCCGGTCGCTAGTTGCCGCCCTGGCCGCCGCTCGCTCAGCAACGAGCTCATCGAATGAGCTCGACGGTGCGATCGCGTCGACCAGTCCCCACTCGAGAGCGGTCTTGCCTCGCACACCCTCGGTCTTGGTCGCAAAGGCATCGGCAAGGTCGCGACGTACGAAGCGCTTGTCGACCACGCGCGTGAGACCGCCCGTGCCTGGCAACACCGCAAGCAGCGGAATCTCGGGGAGTGACACTGCTGATGAGCGATCGTCGATCAAGAGGATCTCGTCGCAGGCCAACGCCAGTTCGTAGCCACCACCGGCCGCCGTGCCGTTCACGGCAGCGATCCACGTTTGCCCAGAGTGCCGAGTGGCATCTTCGATGCTGTTGCGGGTCTCGTTCGTGAACTTGCAGAAGTTCACCTTGTGGCCGTGAGTCGCCCCGGCCAGCATCTGAATATTGGCGCCGGCACAGAAAATCTTGTCGTAACCACCAGTGAGCACCACGGTCTTCACACTGGGATGTTCGAACCGCAGCCGCTGCACGACGTCGTGCAATTCGATGTCGACGCCGAGGTCGTAGGAGTTCGTCTTGAGCTGGTAGTCGTCACGTAAACCGGCTTCGGCCTCGACGGCCATCGTGACTGTGGCGATGGCGCCGTCGATTGCGACGTGCCAATGGCGGTAGCTCGCCGGATCAGCTTCCATCTTGACGATCGGCTCGGCTTGTTCAGACACGGGACAACCTCACGTCGACATTCTACATTTTCCTAGCGATTCGTCAATCGAATGTAGAACGTTTCTGCCACGCCTCAACGGCAAGCGCAACCACGGTCTCTGGCTGATCATGGTGAAGCAGATGGCGTCCGCCTGGGATGAGCGTGCACTGCGCATTGGCGCCGACCACCTCTGCGGTGTCCGTTGCTTGCAGGCTCGTGCCGTATTCGTCTGCATCTCCCTGCACGATGTGACACGGCACATCGATGGCCTCAAGCTCTGGCCGGATGTCCCACGTACTGAACGCCTCACTTGTCCAGGCCCCGCTCCACGCCTCGAATACGGGCTCCGGATGCCGGTGATGACGGGCTAGCGCTCCGATCACGCCCTCTGGGTTGTCGCGCAGCTGCTGAATGCGAACGACCGCCTCGTTTTCGAGCCATGCATGGGCAGCGATGGCAAGAACGCCTGAAACGTTCGAGTAGTGGGCCGCATGGAGCAAAGCAATCGAACCGCCATCAGAGTGACCGACCAACAGCGGTTGCTCAGATTGCACAGCAGCAAGCAACAGATCGAAACGGTCGGCTTCGGTCCGCAACCAGTTCACCGGCCAATGGCCAGTTGGGGTCGGCAGCGACTCGCCATGCCCCGGCCGGTCATACGCCATCACGGTCGCTCCGGTCTGCGATGCGACCAATGCCGGGACATCACGCCACTGCGAGATGGATCCGAGGCCGTCGTGTAGGAACACAATCTGGGGCGGACCGGCCCCCCACGTTGCCGTCGCGATCTGTGCGTCCCCTACGGCTACCAGCTGTCTCGTTGGCTCACCCACCACCCTGTTCTACGCTACTTCCATTGCCGGGCACCAAAAATCTGTAGAACGTTCGTTGGCGGCGTCGCTCGTCGACGGCGAATCCGGTCGTGCGCTTCTCACCACAATCCTTGGTGAGTTCGTACGTCCCCACGACCAAGGAGCATGGACGCAATCGCTCGTCGCCGTCCTCGACCAGTTCGGCGTGTCAGATAAAGCAGCACGACAAACCATCGCCCGGCTACGCGACCAAGGTTGGCTCACCAGTAATCGTCGCGGTCGACAAACTCGGTGGGAGCTCACCGACCTCAGTACCGAACTGCTCACCGAGGGTGCCGACCGCATCTACCAATTCGGGCAGGTCGCCAGGCCGTGGGACAGCGAGTGGCTCGTCGTACTCGCCAGCGTGCCAGACGTCGATCGCAACCTCCGCTACCGATTGAGCGTTGGCCTTCGCTGGGCTGGGCTGGGGTCACTCGGTCAAGGCATCTGGATCTCGCCGTGGACCGATAGCGAAGCGCCAGCTGCACAGCTCACACGCGAGCTCGGCATTTCGGCCACGAGCTTCCGAGCGCAGCTTGGCGAACTCGGATCGGGCCCAGAGCTGGCCGACCAGGCATGGGACCTTGTCGCGTTGCGTGACGCGTATCGCCAGTTCCTCATCGACACCGAGCCGTTGGTAGGAGCCCGAGCCCAGGACTCCTACCCAGCGTCGCCTGCCGCGGCGCTCACGGCGCTCGTTCATCGCTGGCGTCGCTTCCCATCGCTCGACCCCGACCTTCCAGTCTCGCTGCTTCCTTCTGATTGGCCAGGACCGGAAGCGGCCAGGCGGTTCGCTACGTTGCGTCGAGCACTCGTCGATCCGGCCAGGCGCGAATGGCAGGCCATGGAAGCCGGTTTCACTCCTACCGCAGAGGCAACGTCATGACGGCAACGCAACCCGATCGCCACAACGTGGCTTCGACCGACGGCGTCGTGCTTGCCTTGCATCACTTCGGGGGCGACGGTTCGCCCCTTCTGATCTCGCACGCCACCGGTTTCCACGGTCGCACCTACACACAGTTCAGTTCCCATCTCTCCGACAACTACGACGTGTGGGCTGTTGACCTTCGGGGCCACGGGGCTACCCCGGCTCCTGCGTCTGGCGATTTTGCGTGGGCCGGTATGGCGGCAGACGTCCGAGCCGCCATCGATTTCATCAGCGCTCAGACCTCTGCCTCTTCCGTCCACGCCATCGGCCACTCGATGGGCGGAGCCTCGCTGCTGAAGGTGGCCTGCGAAACTCCGGAGCTCTTCGATGCCATCTACGTGTTTGAACCGATCGTGTTCCCCGACCGATCAATGATCTCGGAGCGCGACAGCGTGATGAGCCGTGCCGCTCGCAATCGGCGAGCCGACTTTCCGTCGAGGGAAGTCGTGCGTGAGCGCTATGGCAGCCGACCGCCACTGAGCTACCTGACGCCCGAAGCACTGCACGCCTATGTCGAGTGGGGATTTGTCGACACCGCAGAGGGCGTCACACTCGCCTGCACGCCCGAGGCTGAGGCCCGGACTTTCGAGGCCATCGACAAGATGGTCTTCGCCGACCTCACCGACTGCTCGGTGCCGGTGATGATCGGCGCTGCTCCCGCGACCCGAGAGTTCTCGCCCGCCAATATGGCTCCCGGAGTCGCCGAGGCGATTCCTGGTGCCGTCCTGAGTGTTCACGACGAACTCGGCCACTTCGGACCGCTCCAAGATCCCGAAAGAGTTGCGGCCGAAGCTCTCGCGTTCTTCTCCGAGATCTAACGCTCACCACTCGACAGTCTCGCGTTCTCCTCGGGTTCAACGCGGCCGCGAGCAAGGTTCGACGGTCTGGGTCGAATGAATCAAAGGTGCGGTTACCCAGGCGAAAAGTAGGCCGAACTGCCCCCATACGGCGGGAACGTTGCTCAAGATTCGGGTCATCGGTACCGAAAGGGCACTCGTGGCGACCCACAGGAAGCACTCGTGATCAGACGTAGGAAGAAGACAACCAAGGACTCGGAGCGAGGCGCTGTTCTCGTTGAGTTCGCGCTCATCAGCCCGTTCCTTTTCATCATCCTCTTCGGCATCATCGATTTCGGTTGGGCCTTTACCCAGGTTCTCGACACTCGGCATGCGGCACGAGAAGGTGCCCGCCTCGCGGCGGTCGACTTCCAACCAACGGCCGACGTGGGTGCTGACCAGACCGATCTCATCGTCGCAGAGATTTGCGGTCGCCTCGAAGACCCGGCCACCAGTCGCGTGTCGGTCACACTCGACAGCACAGACACATCGACCGGTGCGCTAGCAACCGTCCGGGTCGAGCGCGACCTCGAACAGCTCACTGGCTTCTTCAGCTTCCTCGACAACAAGGAGACAGCCAGCGACGTCACGTTCCGACTGGAGCGCAACGTCAGCTGGGTGTCGACCGCTGGTGAACAGTCATGTCCATAGACGATGCCGGCGACTCCGTCGATGTGGAGCGGCCTTCGACAGAAGGGCGCGAGGGCGAACGAGGTCTGGCCCTGCCGCTTTCGGCGCTCATCCTCGTCGTCTTGCTGCTTTCTGCTGCCTTTGTGGTTGACCTTGGCCAACTGAGCCTCGAACGGCGCCGCGATCAGAGCGCGGCCGATGTCGCACTCATCTCCGGGGCGATGAACCGTACGACGCAGTCTTCGCTTGAGAATGCGATCGTCGACTCGCTCAATTCGAACCTCAACACCACCTTTACGACGGCCGATCTGAATACCTGCGCCGGTGACACAATTCCGACTGACTGGACGGCTCTGCCAGGTGCCAACTGCTTGTCACGTGACACCTCTTACACGCAGCTGCGCCTCCGCATTCCAACCCAGACGTTTCAACCAGTCTTTGCTGGCCTCGCGGGGATCGAGGAACTCCCGCACACGGCGATTGCGGCCATTAGCGATCGTGGCCAAGCCAACATCTTGCCGTTTGTCATCTCGTCCAATGCTGGCCTCTACGAGTGTCTCAAGGTCGGCGCCTCAAACGTGCCAGACCCAGCGTGCTCAGACAGCAACTCCGGAAACTTCGGCACCGTGACGTTCGGCCTGTGGGGCAACAGCCAGATGGGGACGTCACGGGACTGCACCGGAACGAACTCACAGCTTGTGGTGAACCTCGCTCAGGGGTTGGACCACAACCTGTCGGTCTACGGCGAAGCACCCCACTACACAACGACGGTCATCGACACCAACAGCTGCGGAACGACTCCTCTGCCTAACGCCATGCAGACCGACACCGGCAACTCGCCCAACTTGATCTACGAGGGCGCACTCGGTGACGGCCCATTCCCCGATGGGGGCCCCGGCCGACTGCGCCGAGTGGGCAACCTTGGCTGGTTCGACGACACGACCGTCGCCGGGAAAACCGTCGACGACACACCGATCTGGGAGTTCATCAATCCGTCACTGAGTGCGCTCGACAACGTGCCTCGGTCTTGCTACAAGGATCAATTCGTCGGAGACGCCGGGGGTCTGAACCCAGACAACGACACCGACATGACAGCGCTTCCCCTCCCCGTCGCTGAGCACCTGATTCTTGTGCCCACTGCCGACCGCATGATCAAGCTCGTCGAACGTTGCTTCGCTCACTACAACGGCGATGAGTGGGATGACGGCGGTGCGTTCTTGCCAGCTGACCCCCCCGTTGGCTGTGGTGGCGTTGGAGTTGTCTGCAGCGATCCGGTGTTTGGCATCGACTCAGCCGTTGAGCAGGTCGACATCTACGACATTCAAGCAAGCCCGCGGTTCGGCTACGTGCCAGAAACGCCAGCTTCCAGCAACATCAACGGCAATACCAGCATCGTCATCAGCGGGTTCCGAGCCGTGTACCTCCAGCGCACCTACGGCGGCAACTGCAGCAACTCGGGTTGCCCCATTACGTTCGATCCTGGTGTTGGCTACTCAAACAACACCAACACCAACAAAGTGAGTGCCGTCACGGCATTCGTCTTTCCCGTCGGCATCTTGCCCAACGGACTGGCTGACCCAGACGCAGCCAACAAGATTGGCGTCAATCGTTTCATCGAGTTGACACGATGACCGCGCACACGCTCCGCCAGGACGAGCGCCAACGGGGCGCGACCGTCATCGAATACGCCTTCCTTGTCTTTCTCGTACTTGTCCCGCTCACGATGGTGGTCGATCGGATTCAGGACGGGCAGCGCGATCAGTTGATCTCGTCGGGCGATCGGGTCGGCACGCCGGAAGAAGAGAACAGTCTTGCTCCATACGTCAGCTCGTACACCGGCGGTTCAGGTTCGAGTGGTTCATCGGGCGGAACAATCGTCGCGGCCGTCACGCTAACCGGCACCCCAAGCACGCAAGGCGGACAAAAGTGGAGAGCGGTTGTTGAAGCGCAAGTGGTCGACGGCGGCGGAGCACCAATTCTCGACGCCGTGGTGACGGGCAATTGGCTTGTGATCTATACCGACGGACGCACGCCAACGACAGAAGCAGCACAGTGCAACGCCGACTCCGCTGGCAACTGCACGTTGTCGCTATGGAACCTTCGTCGTGTGCCATCGCCAGACTCGGTGGAGTCCGTCGTGTTCACTATCGACAACATCGAGGGGGCCGACGTCGTGCCGGCCCCAGGGGCCATTGGCACCTCCATTTCAGTCGTAGCCCCGTAGCGATTGGACCGCGAGCCTTATGAGCAGTGAGAACAACGATCTGGGTCATGAACCCATCGAGACCATCGACGGTCAGGCCGGCACAGCGCCTCCAGCGACCACCGGCCCCGAAGCTTCGGGCGCTCTCGTCCCCGTTCCCACCGTGGCCAAGCACGATGCATCCAAGCGAGGCGGCGTGCACGTCGGGGCAATTCTCGAGCGAACGCGGCGACGCCTTGGCTACGCGACAGAGACCGTTGCTCGAGAGCTATGGATCTCAAAACGCGAGCTGGACAACTTCGAAGCCGGTCTTGCCACACCCCCGGCCGATGTGACCGAGCGGCTTGCCGAGTTCTATGGAATCGATCCTCGCAGACTCGAGCCAGGGCAGGGTGCGGAACGAGTGGCAGACGATCAATCAGATCACGAGATTCTCTATCTCGGCTGGGCTGCCGTCGATTTGTCGGAAACCGATGGATCGAATGTTGAGATCTTGTCGAAGATGGCGAGCACCATGCGGTCGCTACGTGACGTTCACGAGGATGCACCGCTCACGATTCGCGGCGATGAGCTCGCGGTGATCTCGTCAGTTCTCGATATGGACGACCCGACGGTCGTCACTGACTTGGCCTCGACGTTCCGGCTCACCAATCGGGAGGCGGCCGAGCTCGCAGCTCGTCTCCGCCACGCCTCCCTCAGCCGCAAGGAACTTCCAGAATCCACCGGACCGTAGGGAGATCGACATGCATGGGCGACAGGGACGGAACGGCAGGCGAGGCAGGCAGATTCTCGGCGCGCTCTGCGCCATCACGATGGTTGCGTCCGGCTGCGGCATCATCGGAGGCGAAGACGAGCCAGTCGCCATTTCCGTGCCACCGATTGTCGACACCACAGCCCCTCCACCGACACAGGCATCCACGACGACCGAACCGACGACCACCACCACTGAACCCACGACGACCACAACAACAGCGCCAGAAGAACTGGCGTTGGCTGATGACGTCGACGAATCGACCACAACCACGGAGGCACCCAAACCGACTGCCCCGCCGGCACCTGAGGTCACGATCGACGTAAAGGCCGTCCACGAGGGAGCGGAGAAACTCTCACTTCCCTACGTCTCTAAGAAGGCGAAAACCACCGTCGCCCAAATGACGATGTCTTGCGGGAACGACGACTTCGCCCTTTCGGTCATGCTTGTCACCGGCAACGAGATCGAGGGCGTCGCACAAACGTTCTCGTTCTACGGACCAAGTGGTGTCCTGTACACGCTTGTCGGAGCCGCAATTTCTGGCCAGCCTGTGATCTTCAACGGCAACAACGGCAACGTGCCAGCACCCGGCAGCTATGACCGCTGGACGATCTGCAACGCTGGCCAATGGCGGGTAGCAGCTGACTTAGCAGACGTAACCGGGCCAACTGTCGCCGGTGTAGCCACCGTGGTTGTGTCCAGCTAAACCGCAGCTGTTGCTTCAGCGGATCTAAGCGGGGCACCGCGAGCATCGTCTGTGGCCGCCATCATGGCGTCGACGAGACCTTCTGTTGCCGACGCCAACGCCTCCGGTCGAGTCGTTCCGATCTCGTCCACTTCATGTGGATCGGCAGCCAGGTCGAAGAGCATCGATTCGCCGGAACTGAAGCGGGTGTACTTGAGACCGTCGTCGGTGACGACTGTTCTGATGCGGTGCGGTACGCGCAACGCCTGCGCCGTTCGCTTGCGAAGATCGTCCTCGATCAGCACGCTGTGGCGCACGGCAGCGTCGCTATCGGCCATTACAGGAACCAAGCTTTGACCCTGGATGCCGTCGTGGGTTGGCACGTCGCACAGCTCCAGCAAGGTCGGGGCGAGATCGATGCTCGACGACAGCGATGTGGTGCGCCCGGGTGTTGCGGTGGGCGAGTCGGTACGAGGGTCAACGACAATCATTGGAACCTGCTGCGTTCCCCGGAACGGCATGAACCCCTTCAGCATGAGGCCGTGCTCGCCCATCATGTCGCCGTGGTCCGCCGTGAACACCACGATGGTGTTGTCGGTCTGGCCTGCAGCGTCGATGGCCGCCAGGATCTGGCCGACGCCGTCGTCGATGAACTCGATCGTGCCGTAGTTGGCAGCCATCGCTTCCCGAACGAGCTCGTGATCGGTTGCACCACACGGCGACACCCATTGCCGCTGATCAACTGGTGAAGCTTGTTGCACGTGCCGGAGATACGCCGGCGCATGATCCAACGAGTCAGAGATCGACTCGGGAAGCTCCATATCGGATGGGTCGTACTTGTCGTACCACTCCCCCGGTGGCGTCATCGGGTGGTGGGGGTCGGGGAACGAGGCCCACACATACCAAGGCTCTTCCGCCTGCGCCGAGTCGTTGATGAAGTCGATGGTGCGATCGACCACGAACGACGTGCTGTGAAACTCGGGGTCATACGGGGGCTTGTAAACCTGCCACCACCGATCTGACCGCTCGAGGGCCGGCGACTCCGGCGAATATGGCACCACAAGATCTTCGTAGCGAGCGCCCCGATCCAAAGCCCACCGAAGATGGTGGCCAGACACCTTGGCTCCGTGGTCAATGGCGAGTTCGACGCGTCCGAAGCCGTAGAAATCGTCTGGCCAGTCGGGCAACGATTCGAGGTAGAGTTCTTCATGCTCGAGGTGGTCCCACCCGTGCGGGGTGCCAGGGTCAACAACTGGGGCAAGCGACGTCGGTGCCATTGCGTTACGGCTCATGCCGTGCTGCAGGTGCGACTTACCGAAGAGCCCGGTGCGCCATCCCGCTTCGCGAAACTGCCGAACGTGGGTTGCTGCGCCCCACTCGAGCGACCGGTCGTTGAAGATCACGCCATGCACGCTTGGCATCCGCCCCGTCATGATCGACGCTCGATTCGGCATGCAGACCGGGTTGGCCACCCAGGCGTTTTCGAAGACGGTGCCTCGGTCAGCCAACGCATCGAGGTGTGGCGTGCGAACCGTTTGGTTTCCCATGAACCCAACGTGGTCGGCCCGATGCTGGTCGGTAATCACGAACAGAACGTTTGGACGACTCGGCATGGTCGACATGACCTCCACTGGATGGACAGTTGACGGTACGGGGATCCGCTCACCGTGGGCAACTCCATCTCAACTCGACGGCGGCTGGCGCGGTCAGTACGATCGCCGTCCGGATAGGGGACGGTCCGGACGGAGGGTGTGTGCGTCAACTCATTGCGCTTTCATGGCTTGCGCTTGTTGGTGTTGCCGTTGCCATTGAAAGTTTGAAGGTCCTCCAGATCGGGACAGCCCTCGGTGCGGCCGGGATCGTCTTGGGCTACGGCGTGGTCGTAAAGAATCAAGTCTGGATCCTTGCTGGCCTGTACCTCTCGGTCATCGGCTTCAACGTGATGTGGTGGTGGCGGATGGGCGCCGCCTCAACATGGCGGATCGGCACCGACGGATCAGTCGTTGTCGCGGTGCTGCTGAGTGCAGCCGCCGTGTGGCTGGGAGCCCGGCCATACATCTCGTCGCCCACGTTTCGCCGGCGAGGTCGGTTCGCCGTCACGGGCGCATTTTTGATGCTGCCGAGTGGGCTGATCTTTGACGCCCAAACAAGTTCCAACACCAACAGTGCCGTCGTTACTGGCCTTGCTGTTGCTCTTGGTGCGGTGGGTTTTGCTCTGCTCGCGTGTGCCGGCATCAGCATGGCAAGGTTGCTCGACAGCCTGCAACGACGAAGCGACGCCATCGTGATTTGCGGCATCGTCGCCTACGCCGCGCTGCACATTCCCGGCATGGCGTTCGGCTCCGACACGACCGTCCTTGTCGCACTCATCGTGGTCTCTCTCGCCTTCGTCACCGCCGTCACCGCACCTGGAGCCCGCAAGGTCGGGACCTCGCTTGACCCATCGAGGCCCTTGATCCCACTTTCCCTTTGGCCGGTCATTCTTGGCGCCGTCGCCATGGGCTTTGGGCATGCGAGCCTTCGCATTGATCTGATCGATGGCACGCTGCGCCTCCCGACCGTCGCCATGGTCGCACTCGCGATCGTCGCAATGCTGTTCGCGGCCCGCGAGATCGGCGGACCGCGTAAGCCGCTCGTGTTGCCATTCGGCCGGCGAGATCGAGCACTGCAGCGTCTGCCGGCAGCCCTGCTCAATGGCGACGTTCGCCTGGTTGGGCAACCAGTCTGGCGAGCCATCGACTCGAAGGTCGTTGGTATCGAAGCGCGACCGGATTGGTCGGCTCGCCGGGCGCCACACGGTTCGATCGAAGAGATCGCCGCTGTTGCTGGCATGGAACAGATCCTTGATTCGATCACCCTGCGCCTCGCACAAGATCAACTGACCGACGTGCTGCAGCTGCTTGACGGTGACGAGCCTTGGCTGAGCGTGCCTCTGACCGCAAACACCGAGGCTGCGGGGAAGCTGCCAGACCACGGCGAGATCGACGGTCTGGTGCTACGAGTTCCAAACGCAGACGTCGCCCAAGCCATCGACGCGCTACGCGATCATGGTGCGCTCCTTCAGACGCCAGCTGACGTCGCCACTGATCTCGATCCCGAGATCGTCGACGGGCGACCACCGACACGTCGCTCGGCTGCCGTTTCGCTCCACCTTGCCCGGGCCTCTGAGATTGCGCCGTTCCACGGCAGCACCGAGATCAACCTTGTGGTCGACGACTCGCTTCCGCCGACGAATCTCGACGCCATTTTGCGGCGCTACGCCTAGAGCAAGAAAAAGGCAGCAATCAGTCAGGCTGCACCGGTGGTGTGGTTTCGCTGAGCTTGTCCCACACCAGCTCGTCAGGGAGCGACGCGATTCTGGCAAACCCTTCAGGGTCGAGCTTGGCTCGCTCGTTGTCTGGGTGAGGAGTCGTTGGTTGCGGCACCGGCTCGGCCGGACGGACGTAGGGCTCGGGGTGCTTCAACCGTTCGAGTTCGTCTGCGGTGATGCCGCAGAGCCCGCTGACCTCAGGGTCGATCCAGGCCTCTTCGTCGATGTCGTTGCCGCAGCAGACTTCGAGATTCAGTCCTTCCGGCCCTTCGAAGTAGATCGACTTGATCATGCCGTGATCGAGCGGACCCATCACCTGCACACCTCGCGAGCGAAGCCGGTCTCGCATCTCGAGCACCTCGTCGAGCGTGTCGACGTGAAAGGCGACGTGCTGCATGGTGCCGCCCCGGATAGCCCCACCAGGGCCGTCGGCGTGGCTGACGCCCATCTCGATCTCTTTGCCGTTGTCTGGGTGCTGAACGAAAGCCACGTAGCTGTCGCCAGCAAGTTCTACGAACCCGTGGAAGGTGTTCTCAACACCGTGCATCCAGTAGAGGGCCTTGAGCGGCAGGCCGAGGCCGTCGCACCAAAATTCGAGTTGGCGCTTCATGTCGGTAGTCGAAAGGGCCAGGTGATTGACACCGCGAGGTCGAAGGCTGCTCATGGGCAAACACTACTCACCAGCGCTCGACCGGCCCAGGCCATCGACGGGGACGTCACGACGGTGGCGGCCCGATCACCCCGGCACTAGCGTGCGCGCAGGGCCAACAACACGGCCAACAAAGGACTCACCATGGACACCAGCAATCCACTCTTCGGACAGGGAATGGCGTTCTTCGCGATCGGCATCGCACTCCTGATCGTGCTCGACTTCTGGATCGCTGGGGTCGGGTTCATGTTCATGGGCGCCCATCGGCTGTACGTCTTGTACCAACAGAGCGCCGACCAACAGCCGTAGTCCCTCCGCCTAGGCGCCCGGATTCAGCCGGGCCAGCGTGAAGCCAAGTGTGGTCGCCACGCACATCCACACGATCGTTGGTGCCACGAGTGCGCCAGCGAGCCAATTGACTCGCCACGCAGCCAACGTTGCCGCCACCACGAGGATCAGCACGCCAAGCAACCACCAGGCTGCGAACGTCAGGCGACCTTCGCCAAACACCACCGACTGCCAGGCAACTGCAGTGACGAACTGGGCTGCGAGCATGCCGAGAGCAACGCTTCGGCCTGGTCGGTCTGATCCAACAAGGATCACGAGCGCGATGGCCTGCAGAGTCCAAAGCGTGAACCACGCAGCGGGGAACGCCCAGTCGGGCGGAATCCACGACGGCTTGGTGAGCGTCTCGAAGAAGGTCAACGAGCGTTCGCCCAGGCGATGTATGGATCGATCGACGTTGGGTCGGCCAGCGCTCCAGCGGAAGCGGCCTTTGTCGGGTCTATCCCCTGAAGAATCCGCTTCACCGGAATCTCCAACTTCTTGCCGGACAGCGTGGTTGGAACGATGGGCATTTCAACGAAACGGTCAGGGACGTGTCGAGGCGACAGCTCCGAGCGAAGCGCCTTTGTGAGCCGACCCGTTGCCTCGTCGTCAATCGAGTGTCCGGCGGCTGCCACAGCAAACAAGATGAGCTCGCCGAGACCTCCGTCTGGGTCTTCGAGATGCACCACAAGTGAATCGGCGACGGCAGGGTCGTTGTCGACAACGGCATAGAAGTCGGCGGTGCCGAGGCGAACGCCGCCACGGTTGAGCGTTGCGTCTGAGCGGCCGCTGATCACCGATGATCCATCGTCATCGATCGTGATCCAATCGCCGTGATGCCACACGCCCGGATAGGTCTCGAAGTAGGCCGATCGGTACTTCGCACCGTCGTCGTCACCCCAGAACCCGATGGGCATGGATGGGGCTGGTTCGGTGATCACGAGCTCACCTTCAACGCCAATCACCGGGTTGCCGCCTGGATCGAATGCCTGCACCTTCCAGCCCAGTTGACGGCACGGGATCACGCCGGCCCGAACGGGGGTTACAGGAGAGCCTCCGAGGAACGCGCTGCACACGTCAGTACCGCCAGAGATGCTCGAAATCGGAACACCGTCGAGGTGCTCGTGCAGCCAGTGGAAGCCAGCGTCTGGCAACGGAGCGCCCGTCGAACCAACGCCCCTGAGCGCTGAGAGGTCGTGCTGCTTGCCGGGCTCAAGCCCGGCGCTGCGACACGACATGGCAAACGGCGCTGCGACGCCGGCAAACGTGGCATCAGTTCGGTCGACCAGCGACCAGACCGTGTTGAGATCGGGATGGCCGGGGTTGCCGTCGAACACGACGATTGAGGAGCCAACGAGCAGCGACGAGATGAGGAAGTTCCACATCATCCAGCCGGTGGTCGAGAACCAAAACAATCGATCGCCGGGCCCGAGACCGAGGTGCAGCCCGAGCTGTTTGCTGTGTTCGAGCAGCACGCCGCCGTGGCCGTGCACGATGGCCTTTGGCAGGCCGGTGGTGCCAGACGAGAACAAGACGTAGAGCGGATGGTCAAACGGCACGGGAGTAAAGGTGAGCTGTTCGTCGGTGTCAGCAAGCAGGTCGTCCCACGAGGTGCTGTCGGGAATTGCCTCTGCCCCGTCGAGATACGGCAACGACACCGTGTGCTCAAGCGTCGGCAGTTCAGCTCGCAGCGCCGCGATCTTGTCGCCGCACGGCAGGTCCTTTGCTCCGTAGCGGTAGCCGTCGATCGTCAGCAGCACCTTTGGCTCGATCTGCGCCCACCGATCAAGCATTGATCTTGTGCCGAATTCGGGAGCACACGACGACCACACCGCACCGATCGAACACGTGGCCAGAAACGCCACCAAGGTTTCCGGCACGTTCGGCAAGCAGGCCACAACTCGATCACCTTCGCCAACACCGAGCCGACGCAAACCGGCAGCCGCTCGCCGAGTCTGGTCGCGGAGCTCGGCGAGGGTCACCTCAACGGGCGCACGGCTTTGTGATTCAGCAACGATGGCGACGTCATCGTCAGCCAGTCCGTTGCCTCGCAACATGTGTTCTGCGTAGTTCAGCGTTGCGCCGGGAAACCACGTGGTGCCTGGCATTTGTCCGCCAACCCGCACGGCGGTGGCTGACGTCGCTGCGGTGACGTCGAACTCGTCCCAGATGCCCTGCCAGAACGCATCCGGTTCGTCGACCGACCATTGCCACAACGCCGAATAGTCACCAACCGCTTCGGGCTGCGCGCGCTGGGCGAACGCTCCAAGGCGGCTGGATTGCCACGCATCATCGGCTGGTTCCCAGAGCAAGTCAGACATCGCCCTCATGTTGGTCGGCCTCCGTCACGGGAGCAAGGTTTGAGCCAAGCAATCAAGCCGCCGACTCGGCGCTTACCCGAGCCGAAGGTTCACGAGTTCGATGAACTCGTCGGCCAACGTCGGCCGCAGCTCCGGTGAGAACCGATAGCTCGGCCCGTAGACGCTGAGGAAACCCTTGACGTCGCCATCGAGATCAACGGCGATGGCCAGGCCGTTGATGCCAAGCTCATGCTCTTCGTCGGTCCAGACAACGCCATCGTTGGCGATGCGGCTGAGGCGAGACCGAATCTGCGCCGGCTCGACCACCGACTTCTTCGTGGCCCGCTGGAGTGCGCCCTGCAAGTACCGATCAAGCCGATCGGCGTCCCACTGGGCCATGGCCACCAGTCCGGGAGCGACGAGATGAAACTCGTGTCGCTCGCCCGCAACTTCGCTGACCGACACCGCGTTGTCGCTTGCCGCATGGTCGACGTACAGCAACGCATCGCCGTC
>CALLGK010000054.1 GCA_938009905.1 uncultured Acidimicrobiales bacterium
GCCGTTCCTTCTGGCCACAAGCGATGCCGTGTCTGTCGACGCTGCTCAACTCGATCTCAACTGCAGCAACGCCCGGGTCTACGTGGCGCCCTGCATCGCGGGACATGTCGGTGCCGACACTGCGGCCGCCGTCATCGCCGAAGGACCGCACCGTTCCGGCAACGTGCAGCTGCTTGTCGACATCGGCACAAACGCCGAGATCGTGCTCGGCAACGACGACCGGCGGTTTGCCGCCTCGTCGCCAACCGGACCCGCGTTCGAAGGGGCCCAGATCTCGTGCGGCGTCAGAGCATCAACCGGCGCAATTGAGCGGGTTCGCATCGATCCAGAAACGCTCGAACCACGCTTCAAGGTGATCGGATCTGATCTGTGGAGCGATGAACCAGGCTTCGACGAGGCTGTCGCTGACACCGGCGTCATCGGAATCTGCGGCTCGGGCATCATCGAGGTGCTGGCCGAGATGTCACGCGTTGGCTTGCTCGACCGAAACGGCGTGATCCCCGAGACGCTCACCAACAAGCTCGGTGAGCCCACCGACCGAGTGATCGAAGACGGCCGCACGTTCTCCTACGTGCTGCACCGGCCTACTGCCGACGCCAACGGTGCAGGCGAGTTGAGGATCGTCCAGAACGATGTCCGAGCGATTCAGCTGGCGAAGGGTGCCCTGAAGGCCGGCATAGATCTGCTGATGGAACACGCCGGAATCACCGAGGTCGACGACGTTCGTTTGGCTGGCGCGTTTGGGTCGCATATCGACACTGACATGGCCGTCGACATCGATCTGCTTCCCACATCGCGGGAGTCGATGACGTCTCCTGGCAACTCCGCAGGGACGGGCGCCGTGCGGCTCCTACTCTCGGGCGCAGAACGGGCGGAGGTCGAGTCCATCGTTCGTTCAATCACCAAAATCGAAACTGCGACAGAACCCCGGTTCCAAGAGCTGTTTGTCGATGCGATGGCCTTTCCTCTGGCCGCCGAATCGTCAGCACCGAGCGAAGGATCCGGGCGAAGGCGACGACGAAGGAGATCGCAATGACAGATGCTCCAGCACGACGGGGACGACGCGGCGGTGGCCGGGCCGCCCGTCAGGCTGCACGTTCAGCGTCAAGTGCCGAGGTCAACGCGTACCTCGAGCGCACGCTTCCTCCGGTGTCCGTCCTCGACGAAGCAGGCTTGGCCCAGATCGAAGAGAACGCCGAAACGATCCTGTCTGAAGTCGGCATCGCCTTCCAAGAGTTCCCCAGCGCGCTCGACATCCTCGAACAGGCTGGCGCTCAGGTCGACCGCGAGACCGAACTGGTCAAGTTCCCGCGGGGGCTGTGCCGCGAGATCGTGAAGGCCAATGCACCGGCGGAGTACATCCAGCACGCCCGCAATCCGGAGCGCAGCGTTCGCATCGGCGGCAACTCCACCGTGTTTGCTCCCAACTACGGCTCACCGTTTGTCACCGACCTCGACAACGGCCGGCGCTACGGCACAATCGAAGACTTCCAGAACATCGTCAAGCTCACCTACATGCTCCCCCACCTCCACCACTCGGGTGGCACGGTGTGCGAGCCCGTCGACGTTGCAGTGAACAAGCGGCATCTCGACATGGTGTACAGCCATCTGAAGTACAGCGATAAGCCCCTGATGGGTTCGGTGACGGCGGCCGAGCGAGCGGAAGACTCCATCGAGTTGTGCCGCATGGCGTTTGGTGGCGACCTTGCTGATCGCACCGTGCTCACGAGCCTCATCAACGCATCGTCCCCGCTGCGCTGGGACGCCACGATGCTTGGGGCAGCTACGGCGTACGCCAAGGCCAACCAGGCGTGCATCATGTCGCCGTTTATTCTCGCTGGCGCCATGAGCCCGGTGACGGTGGCCGGTCTTGCTGCTCAAGCCTTGGCCGAAGCTTTGAGCGGTATGGCCTACGTGCAGCTCGTGCGACCCGGCGCTCCCGTCATCTTCGGCACCTTTGCCACTTCGATGTCGATGGCCACCGGCGCTCCGACGTTTGGTTCGCCAGAAGGCGGGCTTGCCATTTACGTGATGGCCGAGCTCGCTCGTCGAGTCGGTGTGCCGTTCCGGTCCGGTGGTCAGTTCACGGCCTCGAAGGCTCCCGACGCACAGGCCGCGTACGAGTCGGCCTCGACGCTGCTCCCCACGATGCAGGCAGGCGTCAACTTCGTGTTGCATGCCGCGGGCTGGATCGAAGGCGGACTTGCGCTCAGCTACGAGAAGCTCATCATGGATGCCGATCAGCTCGGCATGATGGAGGTGTACGCAAAGGGCGTCGACATGACCGAGAACGGTCAGGCCATGGAGGCGTTCCGCACGAACGAGCACGGCCAGCACTTCCTCGGCAACGCTCACACCTACGCCAACTTCGAGACCGCGTTCTACATGTCTGGCATCGCAGACAACAACAGCTACGAACAGTGGGACGAAGACGGCAGCCTCACGGCCGCCCAGCGAGCCAACGCCAAGTGGAAAGACATGCTGGCGAGCTACGAAGCCCCCGAGCTCGATGACGCCATCGACGCCGAAATGTTGTCCTTCATCCAGAACAAGAAGGACTCCATGCCAGACGCCCTCGAATAGCCACGAATCCCCCGTTCTGGAGGCCGTAGACCACGTTTTGGTGCTCTACGGCCTCCAGTTCGTGGTTTTTGAGGGGATAGAACGGCCTATGTGACGGGGCGACTTGGCTCTCAGACCACACGCTGTTCATCCGTATCTTCGGGACAATGGCCTCATCTTCATCCCGACGCACGCTCATTCTCTGTGTCGCCTTGGCCATGGTTGCGAGCGTGCTCGGCGTGTCGGCGCCGGCCACCGCAGAGCTGACAACTGACGAACGGCTCATCGATCCGAAGCCTCAAAACAGCTGGGGTGTCGACGGCCTCGATCCGGGCTCCGGCAACTTCCAGTACTACTCCCCCGTCTTCGCCTTCGAAGAAATCGGAGACACGATGGTGGTGGGCGGTAAGTTTCTCGAAGTAACCAACGGCGTGCAGTCTGAAGATCAGCCCTACCTCGCAGCCTTTGATGTTGCGACAGGTGACTGGATTCCTGCGTTCGATCCAGAGATGACCTGGTCCGTGTTCGACCTGGCATCTGACCCGAGCCGCAACCGAGTGTTTGTCGGTGGTGAGTTCCCATCGGTGAACGGCGACACGACAGCATCTGGATTCGCCACACTCAACCCCCAAACCGGCGAACTTGACCCGAACTTCGACATCGAGGTCGGCACCTTCGGTGGTTCACAACCACGAGTCCATGCGCTCGAAGTGTCCGGCGACTACCTCTACATCGGTGGCTTCTTCAGTTGGATCCGCGGCACGGACGGGCAACAAACACAGGTGAGCCGCCTGGCTCGCGTGTCGCTCTCGAGCGGACTCGTCGACACCGACTGGACACCACCAGTGAGTGGCGGATCGGTGTGGGAACTCGTCGTTGACGAGGTACGCGGTCGCGTTCTCCTCGGCGGGACCTTCTTGACGGTCAACACGGCTTCAACTGCCGCGTTCGCCATGGTCGAAACCAGCGACGGATCTCTGAGCGACTACGACACCGGATTCGGTCTCTACTACTACGGGCAGGGCAACTACAGCTTTGCCAGCGCCATGGCCGTCACAGACAATCGCCTACTGATCGGCGGGCAACGCCATCGACTCGTCGTGACCGACCTCGATCTCAACGTGATCTCGGTGCACGTCACCAACCGCTACAACGCCGCAAACGCCGGTCGCGGAGGCGACATCCAAGCCATTGAGTTGGCCGGCGAGATTGCGTTTGTCGCGTGCCATTGTTGGGGACAAATCAACCGCGAGCTTGCAGACAAGACACCAACAGATGAGTTCACCGACGTTCGAAGTGTGTATGCCGTCGACATCGAGACCGGCCAACTTGTCGATTGGTTCCAGCCAGACTTCAGCGGTATCTCCGGACCGTGGGCGCTTGATGTTGATCGCGACGACTGTCTATGGGTTGGCACCGATGCGGTGCAATCGGGCCAGAAGCCGGCCCGCGGCGTTGTGAAACTTTGTGAGGCAGACAACCTCGCCGCTCGCCCTGGTGTCACCGCCACGCTCATCAACACAGACGGAACGCCTCAGACCGCAGCGGCGAACGCCATCGATAGCGACTACCGCACGAACGGATCTATCTCGAACTTCGCAGTGTCGCTCCCTGGCGCAACGCCGCACCTCGACATCGATCTTGGCGACGTCCGCGAAGTGGATGACGTCATTCTGTGGGCTCGCACTGATGAGGAACGGCTCGACCTTCGCAACGTCCATGTGTGGGCGTCACCAACACCGTTCCCAAGCAACGCGTGGCAGGACCTTCGAGATGATCCTGATGTTGTCGAGGTGACTCGCCTCGGCGACCAGGGCAGGAAGCGCACCCTCACGTTGCCGGTGAACGCCGACGCGCGGTACATCAGGATCGAAGTCGACTTCAGAGACACCGGCGCCAACGACGTGCTTCAGCTGGCCGAAGTTGCCGTGACGGGAGAAGAGCTACCGGAAGCGCCGCCGATCACGTTGACGTCGACGTATCAGAACCGCACCCGCATCGTCCTCAAATGGGACCCCAAAGGCCCCGTCGACATCTACCGCGACGACGTCCTCATCGGTACAGATGACGACGGCTGGTACACCGACCAAAACCTCGACCCCGGCACGATCTACACCTACCGAATCGAAACCCCAGCAGGCGCAACCGCCAACATCACCGCCACCACCAACCCGTAGCCCACACAGCGCCCCTCCTCCTCCTCAACAGAACCAACCCCCGTTTTGGAGGCCGTAGACCACGTTTTGGTGCTCTACGGCCTCCAGAACCGGGAACTTCAGGTGAGATCGAGGGTCATGAACTGGCTGAACTCGTGTTCGGGGTAGTCACCGAACGGTCCGCAGGGCGTAAACCCCTCTGATTCGTAGAGGTGGACGGCAGCGGCGAACATCTCGGCTCGCCCGGTCTCGAGGCTGAGCCGCTGGTATCCCCGCTCACGGGACTCACTGATGATCCGGGCGAGCACGTCGCGACCAACGCCCCGACCGAGGTGATCAGGGTGGGTCCGCATCGACTTCACTTCGCCGTGCGACGGATCGAGCTCGCGCAGCGCTCCGCATCCGGCGAGATCGTCGCCGTCCCAGATCGTCCAGAAGGTGATGTCGGGAGCTCGCAACCCATCGAGATCGAGAAAATGCGTCGCCTCGGGCGGGCTGCCATCGGACATCTCAGTCGCGTGCAAACTCAGCAGCTCGATGATGGCAGCGCCGGTGAGATCATCCTCGACGATCGTGAACGGCCGGTCCATGCAACAACCGTACTTGGCACCCCACCCCAGCCAAGTCTTGAACTGGAGGCCATAGACCACGTTTCGGTGCTCTTCGGCCTCCAGAACGGTCGCTAAATCGGGTGACGGGCACCTGAACGTGCGCGAGAGTCACCCGGTGACGTCTGCTTCTGATGACCGTGACCATCTCGCCGTTCCCGACCAGCACCTCAACGCTGACGTGGCCGCCGTCTACGACCATGGTGTTCGGTCCCGCTTCAGTCCAGAAGAGCTCGACCCGACCGTCGCGCTCCTGATTGATCTCGCTGGTGACGGACCCGTCGTGGAGTTCGCCGTCGGAACTGGCCGAGTCGCGGCCCCGCTGTCAGCCAACGTCACGAAGATGTACGGCATCGACTTCTCGAAACCCATGCTGGCCGAGCTGGCTAAGAAGCCCGAAGCCGCCAGCATCGATGTCACACACGGCGACATGACCACAACGCAGGTATGCGACGACGCAAGCCTCGTCTATCTCGTGTTCAACACGATCGGAAACCTGCGGACCCAACGGCAACAGATCGACTGCTTCCACAACGCCGCCGCCCACCTCGCGCCCGGCGGCCGCTTTGTCATCGAGAACATGGTTCCAAGATTGCGTTGGATGCCAGCCGGCGGAACGACCCGCATTTTCCACCTCACCAAGACCTACGCCGGCTTCGATGAGGTCATCGACTTCACCAACCAGATCACCGTGTCGCACCACTATCACGTCGACGGCGAGAACAGCCGGCTGCTGACGGGCGCCTTCCGCTATGTGTGGCCAAGTGAGCTCGACCTGATGGCCGAACTCGCCGGGCTCGAATTCGAGAGCCGCTGGAGCGACTTCGAGCGAAACGAGTTCACGGACGACTCGATCGCTCACGTCTCCGTCTGGCGCAAGCCCAGAACGGGGTAGGTCGGGCCGGGTCGATCTACGATCCCGGGATGGAACTCAAGGATCGCATCGCAGTTGTAACCGGTGGCGGCAGTGGCATTGGCCGTGCCTCCGCTCATGCCTTCGCCGCTGAAGGCGCCCGGCTCGTTGTGGTGGCCGACCTCGACGAGGCAAAGGCAGTTGCCGTTGCCGAATCCATTGACGGCAATGCTCGCGGCGTTGGCCTTGACGTCGCAGACGAGGCAGCCGTCGTTGCCCTCTGCGAGAACATCGAAGACAACGACGGGCCGATCGACCTCTTCTTCTCCAACGCCGGATACGGCCAGGGCGGCGGACTCGATCTGAGCAACGACGACTGGCAGCGCATGATGGACGTGCACTTCACGTCGCACCTGACGGTCGCCAGGACCCTCGTGCCCGGCATGGTGGCCCGAGGCGAGGGTTACCTGTTCAGCACCGCATCCGCCGCCGGACTTCTCACCCAGATCGACTCTGGCCCGTATGCCGTTTCGAAGGCCGCCGCTGTCTCGTTCGCCGAGTGGCTGTCGATCAACTACGGCAACGATGGCGTGAAGGTGTCGGTGCTCTGCCCGCAGGCGGTGCGCACCAACATCATCGGCGACGACCTCGACGCCTGGGACAAGTTCAAGAACAGCGGGCAGGCCAGCCAAGACGGCATCCTCGAGCCAGAAGACGTGGCGGCCATGGTGGTCGACACCATCCGCAACGAGAACTTCCTGCTCCTCCCCCACGAACAGGTGTCCACCTACATGCAGCGCAAGGCGCAGGATCCCGATCGCTGGATCGCCGGCATGCAGCGCTTCCACGGTCGCCTCCAAGCAGCCCGACCCTGACCGGGGTGACACCAGGCGACGCGTTCACGCCAACAGATCGACGGGCGCTTCAGTCGGTCGCGGTGCAGTTTTGGGTCAACGGGGTGGTGTTTGCATCGTTCGTGCCCCGTTTTCCCGAGATCCGCGATCGCATCGACGTCAGCCTTGCAACCCTCGGCGTCTTGCTCACATTGGGCACCCTTGGCGGACTCGTCGGCAGCTCGCTCTGCGGCCGGCTCATCGAACGATTTGGCACCCGCACGGTCACCGTGGCGGGAGCTTGCGGACTCATCGCTTCGCTGCCGATCATCGGGCTCGCCACCGGGCCAACCCTCTTCGTGATTGGCCTGTGCACCATGCACCTGTTCGACGTGCTCACCGACGTCGGAATGAACATGCAGGCCTCATGGCTGAGTGCGAGAAGGCACGCTCCTGTGATGAACCGCCTCCACGGACTGTGGAGCCTCGGCACCGTGGTTGGCGGCTTCGCTGCGTCGCGGCTCGCGGGCAACGTTGGTCTGCGCACCCACCTGTTCGTTGTGGCCGGCATCTTGTTTGCCACCGTCCTCTTCGTTGCACCAGGACTGCTGCGAACAGACGAACTGCGGGACGACCAACAACCGGGCGAGACCACACGATCGGGCCCACGCCTGTCCGGCTTCGCCGTGCTCATCGCCCTCGTGGGCGCCGGCGCCATCATCGTCGAGTTCATCACCACCGACTGGGCAGCGCTGCGTCTCGTGGAAGACCTGAACGCAGACGAAGGACGAGCCGCTCTCGGCTTCGTGGCCTTCACCGTTGGCATGGTGATCGGGCGATTCAGCGGTGACTCCATCACGATGCGACTCGGCCCGGCCCGCCACACGAGGGCATCGATCGTGATCGCAGCCATCGGCATGGCGGTCGCCAACCTCAGCCCGTCCGTACCCCTCTCATTCATCGGTCTTTTCGTGGCCGGACTCGGTGTGGCCGTCTTGTTTCCCAAGCTCTACGACGAGGCCGCGCAGGCCCCCGGCCGTCCTGGCGTTGCCCTCGGAGCCATGACCGCAGGCAGCCGGATGGGCACGCTTGTTGCCCCGATCATCGTCGGCTTCCTGGCATCGCTCGACTCGGTCTCTGTCGGTGCTGCTGTCGCCGCCGTGACGCTTCCCGCCGCGGCGTTGGTGTTCTTCATTCGGGAGTACAAGCTGGTAGCACGATGAACGACATTCTTCTTCTCGACGGCGGCATGGGCCAGGAACTCGTGAGCCGAGGCATGACCGAAGGGCAGCTGTGGTCTGGCCAAGCGTTGGTCGACGATCCAGAGCTCGTTCGGACTGTTCATCGCGACTACGTCGCGGCAGGCGCCCAGGTACTGACCACCAACTCGTATGCGCTCGGCTCAGCCCGGCTCGAGAAGCTGGGGCTCGGTGACCGGGTGGCCGAGCTCAACGATCTGGCCGGGCGAATCGCTCGCGAGGTGGCCGACGAGGCGAACGCCGCTGGCAAGCAGGTCACCGTCGCTGGTTCGCTGCCTCCATATCGAGGGAGCTACCAGCCAGACCGCGTCGCCGACCGCGACACGCTGCTGGCCGAATACAAACGACAGGCCGTACATCTCGCTCCCCACGTCGATGTGTTTGTGGCCGAGACGATGTCGACAATCGCCGAAGGGCAGGCGGCAACCGATGCGGCTCGATCGTTCGACAAACCCGTGTGGGTGGCGTGGACGATGACCGGGGCCAGCGGCGCAAACATTGCATCCGGCGAGTCGATCGCCGATGCGGTGGCGGCCACGACCGCCGACGCCTACTTCCTCAACTGCTCTGACCCAGAGCGCATCACTAGCGGCCTCGAGGTACTCGTCGCCGCCACAGACAAGCCGGTTGGCGCGTATGCCAACGGCTTCGCTGCCATCCCGGAAGACTGGGACATCATGCGAGGCGATGCGCTGCCAGACGCACGAGTTGATCTCACGCCAAAGCGCTACCTCGAGTTCACCAAGACATGGCTCGACCTGGGCGTCTCGATCGTTGGCGGCTGCTGCGAGGTTGGTCCAGACCACATCAACGCCATGGCTCACCACCTCTCGCAAGAAGGCGGCTGATCCTGTCGTGCTTGACGTTGTCGATCCGACCGATCCGCTCGATCAGCAGATTGCAACCATGGCTCACTCGTGTGAGCAGACCGGCTTCTTCCTCGTGCCCGTTGATGCGATCGACCGATCGGTCGCCGACGCCGCATGGCGCTCAGCTCAAGCGTTCTTCGAACGACCAGAGAGCGAGAAGCTGGCTGTCGCCTTTCCGGAGCCTGGCTATCCCTACGGCTACTCGCCGTTCAAACACGAAACGCTCGCCGCATCGTTGGGAGACACCGAGGCCGCGCCCGACTTGAAGGAATCGCTATCGGTCGGACCCGACTGTGGCACTCACGCAATCGAAGGCGATCTGTGGGTCAACTCCGCCAGTCTTTGGCCGGCGCATCCTGACGACCTGCAAGCCACCTGGACGACCTACTACCGCCAGCTCGCCAACCTTGGCGACCATCTCATGGCGGTCATGGCCCAAGCGCTTGGCCTCCCATCGACCTACTTCGAGGCCTACATCGACCGGCCGATCACGTCGATGCGAGCCATTCACTACCCGGAACTCACCGCAGACACCGGCGACTCGCTCCGAGCCGGTGCTCATTCTGACTACGGCATGTTCACCATCCTGCGCACAGACGACGTTCCCGGTCTCCAGATCGAGAGCGCGTCTGGTGAGTGGATCGATGTGGAGCCAAACACCGACATGTTTGTGGTCAACCTCGGCGACTCTATTGCCCAGTGGACCAACGACCGCTGGCGCTCCACGCTGCATCGCGTCACGGCAGACGACCCTCGACCTCGCCAGTCGTTTGCCTTCTTCCACATGGCCAACTGGGACGCACGTATCGAGTGCCTACCCACGTGCCTCAACGAGGGCGAAGCGCCTCGCCACGCGCCAGTCGACGCGGGTCCGTGGCTCATGCAGAAGTTTCAGGCCACCGTCTGACCTCGACAGCCGACGGCGAGGCTGATTCGCGGGACCTAGATCCGTGTGGATCACTACCTAGTGACGGCCGACACATGGTGACCTACCGTCGTCCTTGCTGACCGACAACGGCGTTCGTCAGCAGAAGGCGGATAAAGATGTTGCGGATTCCGTTTGACGGACCAAATCTCGAGGGCAAGCGCGCTCTTGTCCATACTCACAGCGGTATGTTGCGCGGCATCGTGATCGCTCTAGCGCCCGAAGGGTTGGACCTCGCCGTTGATGGCATGGTCCGACACTTCGAGCGCGATCAGATTCGGGCCATCGCCCCGGTCTGACCCGAGGCGAGGTCGCTACGACTCGAAGTCGTCGGCGCCGTCAGAATCGACGACAACCTCATCAAACGCCGCATCCACCTGCAGCGCGACCTGAATCTCGTCGAGCGCTGCGCTGAAGTCGGACACCTTGCGAACGTTGCCGACCGAGAAGGACGGCAAGATCGTCTTGACGACGTCTTTCACATCGGGCCGAACAGCCGCATTGAAACAATCGAGCAGGGTGTCGAGACAGTCTGCGACGGGGACGTAGTCCTCACCGTCAATACGGTCGCGAGCAGTTGCAATCGTGGCGGCAACAGTGGCGGGTTGTGAGTTCTTTGGGAGGGGGTTGGCGACGGTCATGAGCTTGCCTCCTTCGTGGCGAGAGCTGGAACACGTGCGTGTTCTATACAACCTCCGACGGGCCGAAATCGTTCCCGGTTCCCGACGTCGTGGCGAAAGACACATGTCGGTTACGTATCCGTCACAGATGCCGTTCTGGATGCGGCATGTGACGCCCGACCGAGGCCGTAATCGCTAGAACAGACGGCCGATCTTGCCCTTCGCCCACGAGGCGAACTCTTTGTGCATGTTGGGCAGGGCTTCACCCATGTAGGCGTCAACGGCCTTGCCAATGGCATCGGCGTAGCTCGGGTAGGGCCACACCGTTCCGTACCACTTTGAGAATCGGATGTCGTTCTTCATGGCAAGGCTGAACACGGAGATCAACTCGCCAGCACGTGGGCCAACGATCGTGGCGCCAAGAACGGCTCCGGTGAACTTGCGGACGTCAACGATGATCACGCCCTCGCCGACCTCGTCGGTATAGGACCGATCGGCCTTGGCGTAGTCAACAACGATGCGGCGGACGTCGCCCGGCACCTCTTCTGGCTGCTCACCAATCGTTGCTGCTTCTGGGTCAGAGAAGGTGACGGCAGGGTGCAGAGGCTTCGGACCTGCCGGTGCCGGTGGAGCGAGAATGGCCTTGATGATGCGACGGCCCCAGGCGTTTGCAGCATGAGTGGTCGCACCCTCGGTCGAGACATCACCGGCGGCCCAGATGCCATCAACTGATGACTGGCCTTTGCCGTTGATGACGATGCGGCCCCGTTCCATCTCCACGCCGAGCTCTTCGAGCCCAAGGTTGTCGGAGTTGGGCACACGACCAACGGCCACGAGCACCTTGTCGACGTCGGCGATCTGGCCGGTGACGTCGCCATCGAGCGGGCCAACGTGCAGTGTCTGGGTGGCCGAGTCGAAGCGCTTGGCGACGATGCCCGGGCGCACGTCAATGCCCCGAGCTGTCAGACCACGCTCGACGATGGCGCTTGCTTCCGGCAGGTACAGCGGCAACACACGAGGTGCCGCGTCGAGCACGACCACCTCGGTGCCAAGACGCTGGAAGGCGGTCGCCATTTCGATGCCGATTGGCCCGGCACCAACGATCACGAGCTTCGAGGGAACGTTCTCTTCCTCAAACAGCTCTTCGTTGGTGAGGTACCGATCGTCGTCGAGACCCTCGATGGGAATACGACGGGCTCGTGAGCCAGTGGCGACGATGATGTTCTTGGCCGTCACGACCGTTGTCGAACCGTCTTTGTGGGTCACCGTCAGGCGATCGGCGGCGTCGATCTTGGCTCGCCCCCACATCATGTCGATGCCGTCTTTGTCGCTGAACTCTTCTGTCTCGTGATCGCGCAAATTGTTGCGACGCTCACGTACCTTGGTCATGATCTCGGCCGGCGAACGACCGTCTTGATGGGCGGTGTGGTGCAGGAGCGACTTGGACGGAATGCAGCCAACGTTGGTGCAGTCGCCACCAATCTCGGCAGCCTCGATCAGGGCAACCGACTTGCCGAACTGGCTCAGGCCAATGGCAACGGTCAGTCCACCTGAACCGGCACCGATGATGGCGGCGTCGACGGTCTTGCTCGCAGTTTCAGTCGTCACAGGGACTCCTTGGGAGATTCAGACACCACGGGGGTTGGTGTCTGATCAGATTCGGTGTCGGTTCGCTTGCGGAGCCAACGTGAAAAGAGTGATCCGGCAATCGCGAGCGCCGCTGAGGCCGCAAGGATGCGGAGATCGAACGAGGGGGTTCCTTCGTCGAGAGATTCGATTGAGGCACCAAAGCCAACGAAGGCCACGGTGCCGGGAATCGTGCCGAGGACCGAGCCGGCCAAGAACGGCACAAGCCGCAGCTGGGCAAAGCCCGAGAGGTACCCGACGAGGTCAAACGGCAAGTACAGCAACCGCATGATCAGGGCGGTCTCGAGGGGGCGATCTCTAGCTCGGTCGAGCAGCGGTCCGATGATCGACGTGAGCCGGCTCGAGAGCGTGTCTGGTGCGAAGAACCGGCCGATCAGGTGCGTGGTGACCGTCGACAGGCTCGAGCCGAGCACCGTCCATACGACGCCCCAGATCGGGCCAAACACGAGGCCACCGAGAATCGTGAGGACGCTGGCGGGAAAGAGCACGACGGGGCGCAGCGTGTAGAAGACAACAAAGGCGATTGGGGCCCACCAGGCGCCACTAAGTGTTTGGCGGAGCTCTTCTGCCGCTTCCAGTGGACCAAGATCACGCGATCGGGCAAACCAGAAGTAGCCGCCGATGAAGCCGGCCCACACCAACAGTCCAAGCCAGCGGCGAGAGCGCGACGAACCGAGCACGGCGGGCTCGTCTGCAGCGCGGCTGGCAGCGGCTTCTTCGGCATCGGTGCGGGTAGACATCGGAAAGATGAACAACCTGCCAGATGCGGCATGCATTCCGGCGGAGGCCCGCCGATTGTGCGCGGCTGGGCGTCGATGCTGCCCAAACCTACGTTGGTGGACTATTCCCCGGTGAACGTGGGCTTGCGCTTCTCGACAAACGCAGCGGCGGCTTCACGATGGTCGGCGGTCGACATCGATCGGGTCATCGCCACTGCTTCGGCGTCGAGCGCCGTGGCCAGATCGCTCGTGATTGCCCGGTTGAGGTTTTCCTTCATGTATCCCATGGCAATGGGAGCTCGGCTGGCGAGATCGTGGCACCAGTCGAGGGCCGCTTGATCAAAGTTGTCGTCTGGCATCACCTGATTGACGAGGCCGAGCTCTTGGGCTTCTGCCGCCGTGAGACGGGGCGAGGTGAAGTACAGCTCTTTCGCCTTGGCCGGGCCGACGAGCTGCGTGAGGAACCAGCTGCCACCAAAGTCACCAGATGCCCCGACGTTGGCAAAGGCCGTGACAAACAGTGCACGCTCAGCCGCCAGCCGGATGTCGGCGGACAGCGCAATCGACAACCCTGCGCCAGCAGCGGGCCCGGGTACGGCTGCAATCACGGGCTTGCGATATTCGTGAATGGCAAGCGACACGGCCCGCTGGTTGGTCCGTAGGTGAGCGATGTTCGTTTCTGGATCGGTGCTGCGTCCGGCTCGCGGCGTTCCACTCACGTGCGACTCGTTCATGGCCTTCACATCACCGCCGGCACAGAAGGCGCCTCCGGCGCCGGTGATCATCACCGCTCGCACATCGCGGTCTCCTGCAAGGTCAGCGAGCGCGGTACGGATGCCGTTGTACATGGGTTCTGAGAGTGCGTTACGCCTCTCAGGCCGGTTGAACGTGATGACGCCGAGGTGCCCCTCGACGCGGGCCTGCAGATCGTCTGTACCGGTGTCGATATCGCGAGTCGTCATGACGTGAGGCTGTCAGAGCCACCGCAGGTTTGCCAGTTCGCTAGCGCCGCGGCTTGAGCACACCTTGGCCCAGTTTGGGCGGCTGCCCCCGGCGAGCCGTCGTGCGCTTCTTCGCCGGCGCTCGCTTTGTTGTGGTTGCGCGCTTCGGTGTGGTTGCGCGCTTCTTGGCCGGCGCCCGCTTCTTAGTTGGTGCGGCCTTTCTCGCTGGCGCCTTGCGAGCCGCCGGCTTGCGCGTTGCGGTTGACCGTTTCGCCGTGGTCTTGCGCTTGGCCGTTGGCTTGCGTTTCGCGGTTGAGCGCTTCGTCGTTGATCGCTTCTTGGCTGGTGCCTTGCGGGTCGCCGGCTTCCGCTTCGCCGCTGGCTTCTTCTTGCTTGTGGCCTTGCGTTTTGTGGAATTGCGTTTCGTGGAATTGCGCTTCTTTGTCGAGCGGCGGCTCGGCCCACCGGAAAGCTCGGCGAGGGCGTTGCCGCTGGCCTCAACATCTCCAGCAAGGGCGTTGATGCGATCGCCAGCTGCTGACAGGTTCGACTGCAACCGCCCAAGACCATCGCCTGCGGTCGCCAGCGCATCAGCCACGTCTTTGAGCTGGCGAGCACTGGCCTTCACGTCGCGGGCCGCTCCCCCAGCAACTTGGTTTGATCCGATGTCGATGCCGGACACCACCGACAATCCCATGAGCTCGTTGCGCTCGACGTCGATCGTGGGCACCTTGATGCCTCCGAGCTCCTCACCGACTCGATCGAGCAAGCCGGCCACTGACGAGAGATGTTCTTGGCACACCGCCATTGCTCGAGCCGCCGATCCGGCGATGTCATCTGCGTCGAGCCCGTCACCTGCGGTGAGAAAGCTGCTGGCTTCCACCGCGGCCTCGGCCGCAGTCCCGAGCGCCTCGCCGGCCCGTTCCAAGATGTCGGGCAGCCGCCCGAGCAAATCGATGAGGTCGTCGCCGTGGTCGGTGATGAAGTCGACCGCCTGCATGAGGCCGTCCCAGTTGTCATCAACCTGGCGCACGATCTGCAGCACTCGCTGCATCTGGTCGCCACCAACTGAACCGAGCAGATCTTCGATGTTCATGCGCTCATAATCGCACGCGCTGTTACTCGTTGACGTAGACCCGCTGGTACCGCGTTCCGAGATCGGTCAGGAGTTCATTGGCGATCGACCCTGCACGGGACGCCACGTCGTCGATCGGAGCCTGGTCGCCAATCAGCTCGACGGGTGCGCCAAGCCAGAGTGCTTCCTCCGGTACATCGCTGACGTCGAGGGTGATCAGGTCCATCGACACTCGACCGATGATGGGAATGGCGTGACCGCCGACGTAGCCGGTTCCGCGTCCGGACGATGAGCGCAGAAAGCCATCGGCATATCCGAGGGCAACGGTGGCCACCTTGCCGGCCCGGTCCATGGTGTGCGTTGCTCCGTATCCGATGTGTTCGCCTGGAGCCACGTTTCGCACCTGCACGATTGGCGCTTCAAGCGTGACCACCTGGGCCATCGGATTCGATCCATCGGTGAGCGGGGTGCCTCCGTACAGAGCAATGCCGGGACGCCCCATGTCGAAGTGATACGCCGACCCAAGGAAGATGCCAGCGGAGTTGGCAAGCGATGCCGTGGCATTCGGGAACCGGGCACGGATGGGAGCGAAGAGTTCGAGCTGGCCAGCAGGTTGGTTGCTGCCGGCCACGTCGGCCGATGCCAGGTGGCTCATCACATGGCCGACGGCCAGGCCATCCAACCGGGCCGGGTCATTCAACAACTCGGCTGTCTCGTCCGCAGCGAGGCCGAGGCGACTCATTCCGGTGTCGAAATGAACGGTGGCGCCGAGGGGTCGGCCAGCGCCCGATGCTGAGGTCCGCCAGAGATCGATCTGTTCGAGACTGTTCAGCACCGGAACAAGGTTGTGCGCAATGAGGTCGGGCTCAGTCCCCGGCATGGCTCCATTGAGCACGTGGATCTTGGCATCCGGTACCGCAGCTCGAACCGGGATGCCTTCGCCTACGTGAGCGACGAAAAACTCCGTGCACCCGTCGGCCGCCAAGGCGGCAGACACTTCTGCCGCTCCAAGTCCGTAGCCGTTGGCTTTCACCATCGCTGCGACCGGAACCGACCCGGCGGCCTGGCGCACGATTTGGTGGTTGTGTCGCAACCGAGCGAGGTCGATTGTTAGCTGGCTCGATGGCAGAACGCGGCGGCTCACAGTGGCCAGAGACTACTTCCGAGAAAGATGGAAGGGGCTAGTCGTCGGCGCCGGCGTGGACGTACTTCCAGCCGAATCGACCCTTGATGCACAGGTGACCGCTGGTGACGCTGTGATCGTTCGGGCTGGTGACCTTCACGATGCGCTCGTCTTGGGTGTGCAGCTCGAGGTTGCAGCCAACGCCGCAGTACGAACAGACCGTGCGGGTGACGTCTTGTTCTTCTGGCTTCCAGTTGTCGGCCTTGCGGAGGTCGAACTCGGTCTTGAACTGCAGAGCGTTGGTGGGACACACCGCTACACAGTTGCCGCAATACACACAGGCCGATTCAGGAAGCGTGACGTCGAACTCGGTAGCGATTCGAGCACCAAAGCCTCGGCCAGACATCGAGATGGCAAACGTGTGCTGAGCGTCGTCGCCGCAGGCTTCAACGCACTTGTAGCAAAGCACGCACTTGTCGTAGTCACGGATGTAGAGGTCGTCTTCGATCCGAACCTCTTCATTCATGGTGGTGACGTCGTCGCCGAAGCGAGTGGGATCGGCGTCGTAGGTTTTCATCCACGGTGTCAGTTCGGACGCTTGGCTCAGATCGACACCGGAGCCCAAGAACTCGAGCACCATCTTGCGGCTGTGACGAACACGCTCCGAGTCGGTCTGCACGACCATGCCTTCCTCGGCCGTACGGCTACAGGAGGGCACCAACGTGCGGTTGTTTTCGACCTCGACGACGCACACCCGGCACGCATTGACTGGGGTGAGGTTCTCGGCGTAGCAAATCGTCGGTGTGTCGATGCCGGCCGCCGTGCAGGCGTCGAGGATCGACGAGCCGGCTGGAACGGAGACATCGTTGCCGTCGACGGAGATCGTCACCGCCGTCTCGCTCATGGCGCCTGGAGAGGTTGAGTCGGTCGCAGTCATCAGATGAGTCCCAAGTCGATTGCCGAGAGAACGGCGGTTGAGGCGGTATGGCCGAGGCCGCAGATCGATGCGTCTTTCATGGCCAAGTCAATGTCGTTCAAGAGGGCTACCTCGCCGTTGAGCTGTTGCCCAGCCGTCCGTACGAGCACTTCGTGTTGGCGCACTGCGCCTACCCGGCATGGCACGCACTGACCGCAGCTCTCGTTGCGGAAGAACTCCGCGATTCGAATGCAGACGGCGCTGAAATCAGTGGCGTCGTTGAAAGCCATGATCACGCCAGAGCCAAGGCTGGCCCCGGCAGCCCGAGTGGCCTCCATCGTGAGTGGCATATCGAGGGCATCGGGGCCGACAAAGCTGCCGGCCGCACCGCCAAGCAACACGGCGCGAAGGTTGCCCTGCACTCCCCCGGCAAGCTCGAGCACCTCTCGCAACGTCGGTCCGAACTCGACCTCGTAGGTGCCGGGCGTGGCCACGTGTCCTGACAAGCAGAAGAGCTTGTAGCCCGAGCTGCCCTCGGTACCGAGCGCCTTGTAGGCCTCGCCGCCGTTGAGCATGATCGGCAACACGTTGAGCAGCGTCTCTGGGTTGTTGATCGCCGTTGGTTGATCGAACAAGCCGTTGGTGGTCGGGAACGGCGGCTTCTGCCGAGGCTCGCCCCGGAACCCCTCGAGCGAGTTGAACAACGCGGTCTCTTCACCGCAGATGTAGGCGCCGGCACCACGGCGAGTTTCGATGTCGAAGTCGAACGACGACCGAGCGATTCCTTCGCCAAGAAAGCCACCAGCCCGGGCGGCCTCGATCGCCGTCTGCAGCCGTTCTGTGGCGAGCGGATACTCGCCTCGGATGTAGATCCAGCCCTTCTGGGCACCGGTTGCGAATCCTGCGATGGTCATCGCTTCGATGAGCGAGAACGGGTCGTTCTCCATGATCGTGCG
>CALLGK010000055.1 GCA_938009905.1 uncultured Acidimicrobiales bacterium
ACTCCGGAAAGATCTCTGGGCGTTCTCGGGCAATCGCATCGCCGTTCGTTTCCAGTACGAATCGCTCGATGTCAACGGTCAGTGGTGGCGTTCGTATGGCAACGAGAACTGGGAGTTCGATGACGCTGGCTTGATGCGGCGGCGAGAGGCATCCATCAACGACATCGCGATCAGCGAAGACGAGCGTCGGATCTTTGGAGCTCGGGCCGACAACGACGATTCAGGAATCCCGCTTCAGTAGCTAGCTGGTCAGCCGACGGAATCGCTCGGCCTCTGCCCCGTCATATGGCGTGCCGTCTGCATGCAAGAGCTCGTGAAACCACGGCTCGTCGTCTGCGACGTCTTCGGTCCACGACTTCCAGGGGAACCTGGTTTGCGTGCGACCATCGACGAGCCCCCAGTTGATCGCGCCAACGTGGCATTCGGCGAACACATCGAGCAGGTCAACCGTCGACCCTGCGGTTCGAGCCAGCCACTCGGTACACACCAGAGGTCGGCCGAGCGACGCAAGATGCTCGATCACACGGGTGAGTTGAGCGCCCGGCTCGTAGTTGTGGAAGCTGATCACGTCAGACTGCTCGATCATCAGCGTGTTGATGTCGTTGTCGACCGGCTTCGAGACGTCGACCTTCGGGGCATGGTCAAATTCCCAGATCCCGGCCGTGAGCGGCTGTGACGGTTGGTTCGCTCGAGCCCAGTCGAACAGCGCATGCAGCAGTGCCGTCGCCGCCTGCGCCTTCTGATCGCGTGAATCGTTGCGAAGCGTGTCGCGATCGATTTGATCTGGTTCGTTGAACAGATCCCACATCACCACCCGGCGATCGGCACCAAAGCGGTTCAGCGTGGCGTCGACGAATGGCTGCAAGGTGGGCCAGGCGTCGGGGTCGTAGAGAATCTCAGAGCCCGGCGACTGCACCCAGATGGAGTTGTGTCGTCTGGGCACGGGGTCGGGTTGCGGGCCGAGCTTTGGCCGGGGATGCCACACCCCATCGAACAGCACAGGAATCATCCCGATCCCGTGACCATCGGCAATGTCGAGCACGTGGTCGATTCGATCGAGGTACCGGTCACCGTCAACGGAGAACACAAGATCGTGCAGGTACACGCGGATGGCGTTCATGCCGAGTCCGGCGGCCCAACCAAGTTCGCGGTCGATCGTGGTTGGATCGAAGGTGTCGGCCTGCCACATCTCGAGTTGGTTGCCGGCCGTCGACGGCGTGAAGTTGCACCCGACAAGCCAGCCCGTGTCTGCCTGCCAGGCCGCGGCGCGGTCAGTTGACCACCGTTCGGCGGGCGTCGTACTAGCCAACGAGTTCTTTGAGCTTGGCCACGAGAGCGACGCTCGTTTCGTTGCCGACAAGACCGGCCTGCATCCGGTTCATCATGTAGGCCATGCTGATCTTGTTGTCGAGATCGTTGATGATCACGGAGCCTCCCCAACCGCCCCAGTAGCAAACACGGCCTGACGTAACGCCGAGCGCGTCGTTTGGGTTGGCGATGGCATAGCCCAAGCCGAAGCTCACCGGCATGCCAAGCACTTGGTCAACGCCATCTGATTGAGCTTCGAAGATTCGGTCGACGGTGTCTGACGACAGCAGGTCAACACCGGACGACGAACCGCCGTTTGAGACAGCGGCTTGGATCTTGGCGACCGAACGGGCATTGCCGTGGCCGTTTGCCGCGCCGATCGTGGCTGCTCGCCACGGGGCGGTGTGGGCAATCTCGGCCGCTGGTGCCGGGCCCGTGAACGTCTTGATCATGACGCTCTCGGGGTCGAGATCGTCGGGGATAGGCAGCGGTGGCGGTGGCACCACGTTTGAGATTCGGTCGTGGTTCTCGGGCGGAGAGCCAATGGTGAAGTCAGCATTGAGTGGCCCGGCGATCTCTTCCGCAAAGAACTGCTTGAGCCCTCGGCCATCGATCCTGCGAATCACTTCGCCGACGAGGTGACCCTGGTTGAGGGCGTGGTAGCCAGAGCCAGTTCCCGGCTCCCACCATGGCTCTTGCGCCGCGAGCATGGCCGTGGCCTTCTCGTCGTCGAGCACGTCGTCTTCGGTCACCGGTTGGGCCCAAGCCGACACGCCAGAGGTGTGCGACAAGATGTGGCGTACCTCGATGCCCTCTTTGCCATTCGCCGCAAACTCTGGCCAATAGGTTGCGACCTTCTCGTTGGGGTCAAGCGAACCCTTGTCCATGAGCACCAGGGCCGAGAGAGCCGTCATGGTCTTCGTGGTTGACCACACGTTGGTGACGGTGTCTTCGCCCCACGGGACCGTCTTGGCCTCGTCGGCCCAGCCGCCCCACACGTCGCACACGATCTCGCCCTCGACCGCTACTGCGAGCGATGAACCAAGGTCGTAGTCGGCGGCCAGTTGCGCTTCGACAATGTCTGTCAGCGCCTCAAACTGGTCGTTGGACGTTCCCGAAAGTTCCGACATACCTGACCCCTTTTGTCTGCGTGGCCGAACGCTACGAGCGGCCTTCCGGGGTGTCAATTGCGCGCGCTTGGCCAGATTGCACTTGTGGAGCCCATCCATCAGTGTGTGAGTCATGGAGCGCACTGTCGAAGTTGAACTGATCAGCGAGATCGCTTCCCATTTGGCCTCTGGCACGACAACTCGGTTGGCTGAACCGAAGCACGTGCCCGTCGACGAGCTGGTGAGTGACGAGCGCGTGACAGCCGAAGCCAACAAGCTCTTCTCTGAGCTTCCCGTCGTCGTCACCCCTAGCGCTGCGGTTCGCGAGCCTGGCGACTTCGTAGTGGAGCAGCTCTATCAACTGCCGCTCCTGGTGGTCCGCGACAGTGATGGCACGGCCCGGGTCTTCGCCAACATCTGTCGGCATCGGGGTAACACGCTCTGCGTTGAATCGTCTGGCAATGCCAAGGTGTTCACCTGTGAGTACCACGCCTGGAGCTACGGACTCGATGGACAGTGCCGTTCGATGGTCGATGCCGAGAGCTTCACCGGTGTCGACGCAACGCAGAACGGGCTGGTCGAGTACCCGAGCGAAGAACGCCATGGCCTTATCTGGATGCTCCCGCAACGTGGTGGCGATCTCGACGTGCGGAGCTGGCTCGGCGACAAGCTCGACGACGAGCTCGCTGACTACACGCCCCACGCGGCCCATGTGTTCCGGTACGAGGCAACAGAGGTCGACTTCAACTGGAAGTTTGGGGTGAACACCTTCCAGGAGCTGTTTCACCTCACGTACCTGCACAAGAACTCCCTCGACGGAGCGTTCTTCGGCAACCGGGCGACGTTCCATCCGTTCGATCCGCACAGCCGAGTGATTGCCGTCCGCAACACCTTCCCCGAGATCCTCACCCAGCCTGAAGACGAGCAGGCGCTGCTCCCCCACACCGCGACGATCTACACCCTGTTCCCCAACACCGTGCTGGTCTGGCAGATCGACCACCTCGAGATCTGGCAGCTCACCCCGATGCCGGATGATCCCTATCGATCAGTAGCCCGGTTGTGGCTCCTGACCGAGACCGAGACAACAACCGAAGGCGCTCAGCGTCACTGGCAGCAGAACTGGGACATCACCAGAAGAGTCGTGTTCGACGAAGACTTCGTGGCCATGAAGCGCATTCAGAGCAACCTGCGATCTGGTGCCCTCGACGGCATTGTCTACGGCCGCAACGAGCCGGGGCTCCAGCACTTTCACGACCAGATCAGCGCCAACCTCTCGTGACGATCTAGGCGTTTTTCGGCAACTCGCTATACGGGGTCGACTTGTCGAAGCCTGGCTCCTTGGGCAGCCCAAGGACGCGCTCACCAATGATGTTGCGCTGCACTTGGTCGGTGCCGCCGTAGATAGCAGGGGCCGGCGAGAAGATCGCGAGCTCTTGTGGTCGACCGCCACCGGGGGTGTCTCGTCCCATCACCATGCCGTGTGCGCCAAGCACGCTCAGGCCAACCTCTCGGTACTGGCGGTACATCTCGGCGTTCATCAGCTTGGCCAGGTTGCCCTCGCCGCCCGTGAGGTTCTGACGGGTTTTGGCCCGACGCACGTTGAGCTTGCTGAGCTGTTCGAGCGTGTACAGACCGATGAGCTTCTGGCGGATGACCGGATCGTCGATCACGTTGAGCTTGCGGGCCAACTCGATGTACTTCGACGCGACGCTCGACGCGTCGGTGGTGGCCGCTCGCTTGTTGCTGGCCTGTCGCTCGACGAGTGAACCGACCGTCTTATCGAGGCGCCCAGCTTGCTGGCCCGCCGGAACCGAGATGGCTCCGGTGCCGCCAGCACCGATGCTGGCCCGTTCCTCGGTGAGCGTGGTGTTCGCGACGCGCCATCCCTCACCTTGTTCGGCGATTCGATCAGCGTCGGCCACTCGGGCATCGCTCAAGAAGACCTCGTTGAACATGGCAGAGCCCGTCATCTCGACGAGCGGGCGCACGTCGACGCCTTCTTGGTGCATGTCGATAGCGAAGTAGGTGATGCCGCGGTGCTTGGGCTGGTCGGGATCAGTGCGGGCGATCAACATGCCCCAATCGGCAATCTGGCCCCCCGAGGTCCAAACCTTCTGACCGTTCACGACCCATTCATCGCCATCGGCCATGGCTTTCGTTCCAAGCCCAGCAAGGTCAGAACCGGCGCCAGGTTCGGAGAACAGCTGACACCAGGCTCGCTGTCCGTTGAGGATGGGCGGAATGAACCGGTCGATCTGTTCCTGCGTGCCGTGGGCGGCAATCGTTGGGGCCGCCAGCATGGTGCCGAGGCCCGTTGGCGGGCCAACGACGCCTCGCTGCCCCATTGTCTGATGCACCGCACGGCTCAGTGATCGGTCGTAGCCAAGACCGCCTGCGTTCTTCGGCAACATCGGGTGGCTGTAGCCGGCGTCGGCCATGCGCTGCCACCACTCGGCGAGCGTCAGCGACTCGTCCCAGTTCTGGTCGATCCACTCTTCGACCTCGGCCACGACGGTTTCACGGGTGAGTTGCGACATGACGCCTGAGTAATCGTCGCGGTGGTCCCCGTCAAACCAGCAGCTTCAAACCGAACGGTTCGCGGCACACTGCCTCGATATGACCTCACGAGGCAAGAGCCCAGCCGCAGACGCGACCAACATGACATCGCGCGCCGCGTTCCGCCTCGTCGCCAAGAGCGTCGGTGCGACCAACAGGGAAGCCGACGGTCTGCGCCAAACACTGCTGACCCGCTGGGCCGAACGAGGTGCTGTCGACGAACTCAGTGACCAGCTCGCTGCGGTTGACGACGCGTCAGATCGCTTGCGTGTGTGGTGCTCGTTCGACGGCGACAACGACACGAGTGGTATCGAGACCGTGTTGTCTGGACTCTCTGAGGAGTTGCAGGCGAGCGTTCGTGCCGCGCTCGACACGGCAGGCTGACGCTCAGCGCTTGCGAGCGACCTGTACCGGCAGGTTGGTGTAGCCGTTGATGAACGACGAGAAGGTTCGTTCTGGTTCGGCTTGCACCTCGATGCGTTCGAAACGTTGAAGGATCTCTTCCCACAGAATGCGAAGCTGGAGCTCGGCGAGCCTGCTGCCCATGCAGTAGTGGATGCCGTAGCCAAACGACAGGTGCCGATCGGCATTCGCTCGCTCGAGGTCAATGGCGTCGGCGTTGTCGCCAAACATGGCTTCGTCCCGATTGGCCGAGAGGTACCACATCAGCACCTGGTCGTCCTTTCGGATCCGCTTACCACCCAGCTCAGTGTCGCGGGTTGCCGTCCGCCGCATATACGACAGCGGCGTCTGCCAGCGGATGATCTCGGGAACCAGGTTGTTCACCAACGACGGGTCGACAATGAGCTTCGAGTACTGGTCGGGATACTTGTTGAGTCCATACACACTGCCGGACATCGAGTTTCGAGTGGTGTCGTTGCCACCGACGATCAGCAAGAAGATGTTGCCGAGATGTGCTGACGCCGGCATGTCTTTGGTGCCTTCGCCGTGGGCCAGCATCGACACCAGGTCGAACCCTGGGCTCTCTCGCCGCTCCTCCCACAGCCCCTCGAAGTACTCAAGACACTTGCGAATCTCGGCTCTCTGCTCTGCCCCGTTTTCAACCAGCGCGCCAGGCTGGGGAATCGAGGTAACAACATCGGACCACCACGTGAGCTTGTGACGATCTTCGAGCGGGAAGTCGAACAGGGTGGCCAACAACAGTGTCGTCAACTCGATCGAGACCGTTTCGACCCAGTCGAACGTTTCGCCCTCTGGCAGCGAGTCGAGCACGCCGACGGTGCGCTCCCGGATGAGGTCATCGAGATTGCGCAGACTGCTCGGCGCCGAAATGCCGCGCACCGTCTTGCGCTGCGTTGTTTGGTCTGGCGGGTCCATCGAGATGAACGACGTCGCCGCTCCGCCGACGGTTTCAGGCTGCGGACCGTTGGTCTTCGGGCCGATGGTGATGCCGTCGGCCGACGAGTAGGTCTTCCAGTCGCCATCGACCTGGCGCACATCGTCGTAGCTGGTCACCGACCAGTAGCGACCAGACGACCCAAGTTCGTTGAGATGCACGGGGTCTTCGCGCCGAAGGCGGGCGAAGTGCTCGTGCCAGCGGTGCTCGCGAAACAGGTGAGGGTTGAGCGGATTGATCTCGTCGAGTGCGAGGTCGGCAGCCTCACCAACGTCGCCACCAAAGATGGCCTGCTCCATCTCGGGACTACGCACCGGCTTGCGGGCCAACCACGCTTCACGATCAAGCTGGGTATCAACCATCGGTACCTCCCAGGGCGCTGAACGGCAGCAACGGCGACGCTACTACGCTGTTGCGCGTGTCCTTCAATGGCGAGAACCCGAACCCCATGGGAGACAGCACAACCGACACCATTCGACTCAAGCGCAATCCGGCCGCCATGCTTTGGTGGGGAACGGGCGGCGGACTCGGCGCTGCGTTTCTTGCCCTCCTGTTGGCGATCAGCATCGTTGCCAACGTCTCGTTCTATCTCGAAGGTGAGCGAGCTTCGATCGTGGTGATCGGCGTGTTCCTCATCATGTTGGCGGTCACCATCACGTGGCTCACCGGACGAGTTGAACTGCAGCCAGACGGGCTCGTCGCCGGATCACGCCTTTTTGCAGAACGGACTCCCCGAGCCGAGGTCAAGGGCGTACGCATTGGTCAGGTGGAGCCGATCGTCGACGAGATCTTTGGTGTGCAGATACTCGTGGATGAGCAGTGGAAAGACCTTCGCCTCGGCAAGGGTCTCGAGGACGATGTGCAGCGGCAGTGGACCAAAGAGATCTCGGTGTGGGCCGGTTGCGACGTATCGATCGACCACGATCTCGATTTCGACGACAACCTCGCCTCCTAGAAGCGGCTCACACGAACGAGCACCACTACTGTTTGCGCCATGGGAACGACCGCGGAAGATCGCGCCATCATCAGGAAGATCCTGGAACACAACGAGCAGGATTCGACCGACATGCTTCCCGAGACGATGAGCAACCCGGTCTCGAACTACACCGACCCCGACCAACTCCAGCAGGAGATCGACGTTCTCTTCCGCAACTTCCCGCTGGTTGTGGCCCACACGTCCGAACTCGCCAACGTCGGCGACTTCATCACCCACGACGACACGGGCGTGCCCCTGCTGGTCAACCGATCGGCCGAGGGTCAGCTCAAGGCGTTCCTCAACGTGTGCCGCCATCGCGGCGCCAGGGTCGAAGGCGAACCTTGCGGAAACGCACGTCGGTTCACCTGTCCATACCACGCGTGGTCCTACGACTTGGACGGCGAACTGCGGGGCATGCCTCAACCAGTGGGGTTCGACACGGTCGACCGGGAAGACTTCGGCCTCGTCGAGCTACCGGTGTTTGAACGATTCGGGCTGGTGTGGGTGGTGCCGTCCCCTCAAGACAAGCCCATCGACATCGATGCCTGGCTGGCGCCGCTTCACGAACAGTTTGACGGACTCGATCTGGCCAACCACGTGATCTTCGAGAAGTGGGCGCTGCACAAAGACATGAGCTGGCGCCTCGCTCTGGAAGGGTTCCAGGAGTCGTATCACTTCTGTTCTGCGCATCGCGACACGGCGTGTTCCAACTATCTCGACAACCAGAGCGTGTGGTCGAGCTACCAGCCACACATGCGGCACTCGGTACCGCTCCCCCAGGTCCTGAAGCTTCGCGACCAACCCGAAGACGAGTGGGACTACCGACCGAACTTCATGACGCAGAACTTCGTGTTCCCAGCCAACTTCGTGCAGTCAATGACTGACCACGTCTACGTGCACACGATCCTGCCGACCGGGCAAGGCACCTGTGCCTTCCACTGCATGATGTTGGTTCCGAAGGGAACCGAAGTCGACAAGGCCAAGTATTGGCGTGCGAACTACGACGTCGTTCGCACCGTCTTCGACGAAGACTTCGCCATCGGAGAGGGCATCCAGAAGGGATTCGAGGCGGGTGCCAACGAGTTCTTCACCTTCGGCAAGTACGAGGTGGGCCTGCACCACAGCCAGAAGGCCATCAACGACGCCCTGGCCGGGAAGATCGTCGTCTGAGACTCCTCAGTCGCCGTTAGTCGCCGTTAGTCACCCAGTGCCGTGACGCCGTCGGCGCTCTCCTCATAGAAGAGGGGACTTTCGGGCAGCGTGCTGCCACCGTCGACGCAAATGGTTTGGCCCGTGACGTACCGGGCCTCGTCAGACGCGAGATAGAGCATGGCGTGGCCGATGTCCTCCGGTTCTCCGAAGTAGCCGGCCGGAATGTACTTCGCCATTTCTTGTTGCCCGTCAGCATCAGCGATGAGGTCGATTGCCGGGGTCTTGATGAAGCCCGGCTCAACGCCGTTCACGGTGATCTTCAACGGTGCTAGCTCCATCCCAGCGGTTCGAATGAAACCGTTGAGACCGCTCTTTGTGGCTGCGTAGTAGCCGGCACCTGGCATGACGACACGAGGGCCGGTGACGGACGAGGTGAACAACAGTCGCCCGCCCTGCTCCTTCATGTGCGGAATCGACATCTTCGAAAGGTGGAAGGCGGCAACGAGGTTGGTCGACAGAGAGTCTTGAAGGTCAGCTGGGTCGAAGTTCTCGATCATCCCGCCAGCGAACGACGCAGCGTTGTGCACCATGATGTCGAGGCGTCCATACGTCTCGATGGTGGCGTCGACTGACGCCTTGCATTGATCGGGATCTTGCACGTCGGTTTCGACGAGAATCGCCTCACCCCCGGCCTCGCGAATCGCATCTACCGTCACTTGGCCGGATGAGGCGGTGCGAGTAGCGACCACAACCTTCGCTCCTGCAGCGGCAAAGACCGCCGCGATGCCACGCCCGATGCCCTGTCCAGAGCCCGTGATGAGAGCTGCTTTCCCACCAAGTCGTTGGTCGGTCACGATGACTCGTTCTCCCCGAGCTTTGCCGCTGCATCTTTCATCGCATCTTCGCCCTTCTTCCAGAGGTTGCCCTGCCACAGCTCTTC
>CALLGK010000056.1 GCA_938009905.1 uncultured Acidimicrobiales bacterium
ACGTAACTGAACCCGGCTCGAAGACAGGCGATCATGGCGGCGACGGCATCGGCGCACCGCCCCATTTCGAGACCCACACGATCGCCGGGACGCACCCCTTCGCTCTCGAGCCACGACCCGATGGCGGTTGTCCACGACCACAACTCAGGGCCGGTCCACGTCTGGGTGCCAGCCCGCTGGAGATCTTCGAGGACAACGGCGTCGTTCGCCATCAACTGCTCTCTCAGCCTTGCCACGATTGAAGCAGGTTGAGCAACAACGTCACCGGCGCCCCAGGCCATAAGTAGCGATGCTTCCTCATCAGCGACAAGCGGCGAGGCGCTGATCGGTAGATCAGGATCGGTCACCAGCGCACGCAGCACGTCGGCAAAGTGGCCGGGGGCTCGCCGTCGATGATCGGCGTCGGCACACGCCTCATTGACATCAAGGTGAACGTCGAGGCCGTCATCGTCGAACGACGTCAACTGCACTCGGAGAAGATGCTGCGGATCAGAGGACCCGGGATGGATCCACTCAGTCGAGATCGACCGGCCGGCGAACTCCGTGTGCGATCCACGCGGAATCACGTTGACGATGGCCTGGCTATCTCCAGGTTGGTTCGCGTCTGGCCTGGCATGTTTCAGAGTGTCAAGGAGGGCACGGCCCGCTCGACGTTGCAGCGTGCGATACGAGTCGTCTTGCGCAACGTCGATATCGACCGGGTAGACCTCCATGACCGGACCGATGACGTCTCGGGTTGAGGCGTCGCGGTTGTGCACGGGCACACCGACCGAAACGGTCGGACTCCCGGTGAGGCGATGGACAAGCACGGCCGTTGCCGTGAGCAACAACGTGGTCCACCCAAGGTCCGGGGTGAGCATGCGGTAGTCCGAGCCAAGCCGCTCGTCGATCCGCGAACGCAGATCTTCTGGAAGCGTCACGGGCAGCCGTTCGCTGCGAGGGGTCGGGCGCCGAACTGGTTGGTAGAGGCCAGCGACGGGCGATGGCGCCTCGCGGTCGGCCCAATGCGCTCGGGCGAGCTCGGTTCGGCGATCGTTCGCCGTTCCGCTTGTCGCGTCTCGGGCCGCATCGATGAACGTCGTGACGTTCGGGTCTGCGCCGCCGTAGATCGCCGCAGTTTCGGCCACGATCAGCGCGGTTGCGGTGGCATCAGTAACGAGATGGTGCAGGTTCAAGTACCACGAGACCGTGCCGTCTTCGTGACGAAGCACAACAGAGTCGTAGACCTCGTTGGCAAGATCGAAGCTGTGTTGGATCCGCTGGTGTGCCCAGGCAGACGCCTCAGCCGCCGCAAGGTCGAGCACCTCGGTCGGCGTGACCGAATCGACGAGGCGCATCGACGCTCGACCATTCGACTCGAAGAACCTGGCGCGTAAGGCGTCGTTGGCCCGCACGACGGCATCGAATGACGAGCTCAGTCGTTCGACATCGACAGGTTCGCCATCTGGGCCGAGACCGATGCGGCACAGCTGTGCCATGTTCTGGAGCGGAGCCTCGGGATGGCGACGCTGAGAAACCCACAGGCCGCGCTGGGCTGAGGTCAGCGGCCGGGGTCGCTCGTTCGAGCCCGTAAGAGAGACAGATACGGACGTCACGAGGAGGCTGGTAGGAGTCCTTCAGCGAAACGGGAGATGTCAGCTGTCGTTTCGAAGTTCTCGAGCACGACATCAGCCGGATCAATCTGAATCTGCAAGCGGTCTTCGAGCCACGAGACAATCTGAACGACGCCAAGTGAGTCGACCAGTCCACTGACGAGGAGCTCGGTATCGCCAGAGATCTCGACCGACGGGTCGAGGGCGATCTCATCGGCGATCCAACTTGTCAGCTCAGTCTGTAGATCCGTCACGTTTTTTCCTCTCACACCTGATCCACCCATCGGCCAAAAACGGACGACATTCAGGCCCGTTCCTAACGTACTGCCCGAAGAGGGGACGAGGAGATGGGTCGGAGGGCTCCTCTTCTTCCCCACTTCGCCCCTATCGCCCCTCTTGGATGCGGCGTGAGTGTTGTTGGATGCGTAGCGGGTTCGCACGGCCTAGGCGACATCAAGCGCATCCCCCATCGTGGTAGGCCTTCTGAATCAACATCCTTGGCAGGTGTCGATTCCTCCTCCATCATGACGGCGGAGAGCCCGCTAGCAAGAGCCGCGATGAACTGAGCGCTGTGGATCAACGAGCACAAAACTTGTCAGCTCAGAACACCGAGTTTGCCGCGCCGCTGGAAGCCCTCGCGAGTGATGGTCTCCAACCAATCGATGCCCTTCTGAACGATCAGCATCCGCGAAAGCTGGCGGCCAAGGCCTGGGCTGCCGACCACCTCGGCTCGGCCCCAGACGACTTCGACCGACTCCGCTGGCAGCGGGCCGCACAGGCCGGGTTCCTCTCGATGGTGGTGCCGACAGACCGCGGCGGCCTTGGCTGCACCCTCGTTGAAGCCATGCTGTCGTTCGAAGGACTCGGTGCAGGTACAAGCGATTCCGGCCTTGTCTACGCCCTTGTGTCGCAAACCTTCGCCATGCAACGAGCGTTAGTTGACCACGGCACAGACAAGCAACTCGACCGCTGGCTCGCTGATATTCTCGCCGGCCAATCAATGGGCGGCTTCGCGATGAGCGAGCCGGGCGCTGGGTCAGACATCTCGTCGATCCAAACCGTTGCTGTTGCCGACAACAAGCAGACGAACTCGTGGCGCCTCACCGGCCAGAAGAGCTGGGTCACGCTCGGCCCTCTTGCCGACGTGGCCATCATCTTTGCGTCGACAGACCCGTCAAAGGGTCGTTGGGGAATCAGCGCCTTTCTCATTGAGACCGACCGCCCTGGCGTTCAGGTGGGCGAATCGATCGACCGCATGGGTCTTCGAGGAGCACCGTTCGGCAACATCGCACTCAACGACGTTGCTGTCACGAGCGACGACTTGCTCGGCAAGGTCGGTGCTGGGGCCAGCATCTTCGCCGCAGCTGTCGAGGCAGAGCGGGCGTTGCTTTACGCCCCTCAGCTCGGCGCAACTGAGCGACTTCTTGCGCTCACCATCGAACGGGCAACCACCCACCGCGCTGGCGATCGCACGATTGGATCGTTCCAAGCGGTGAGCCACCGAATCGCCGACCTCAAGCTTGGCCTCGAAGCCAGTCGGCTTCTGGCCTACAAGGCAGCGGCGCTGGCTGATCAGGGATCCTCAGTGACTCTGGCCGCGGCACTCGCCAAGCTTCAAACATCCGAATCGGCAGTTGCTGGAGCGCTCGACGCGATGCGTGTGTTTGGCGCCGAGGGATACACCGTCGGAGCTGGCATTGAAGCCGAGCTTCGCCATGCCATTGCCGGCCTCAACTTCGCCGGCACATCCGATATCCAGCGAAACGTTGTGGCTGGATTGCTTGGTGTCGACCGACCCCGCAGGACCCAGCCGTCCGACCCAGATGCGCAGAGGTGATCTGCCTTGAATCCAAATCGCCTCAATCAACGAATCTCTAGTGATCGCCCAACTTCCCCCAAAGAAGAGAACATGACTTCCCTGCTCACGAAACCACTCCGACACACCCGACGAGTGTTCGCGGCCCTCAGCGCTGCGCTCCTGGTGTTGTTGACCATGGCGGGCCCGGCGTCTGCCCACTCGGTTGATGAAGCAGTCATCTACCTTGATGTGACCGACCGCGCCATGGCGGGTCGTGTCGAGCTGCCAGTGGTTGCCCTGCGTGAGTTCTTCGATCTTGAGTTGGCCGGCAGTGGTGACGAGCTACTTGACGAGCTCGAGCCCAACCTCGAAGTTCTGCAGAACTACGCGGACGAGCACCTGTCGATCAGCGTCGATGGCCAAGAGCTCGATGTCGACTTCGACTCTCTCGGTCTGCTGTCCGAGAAGGACAACGGCCAGGAAGTCAACTTCGTTCAGCTCGGCTTTGACGTCATTGGATACAACGGATCTCGTACGTTCGACGTCACCTTCGATCCATTCTTTGACGACCTCGACGGCCGCTCTGGCGTTCTCCTCATCGAGAACGACCTCGGAGCCGGCGTCTACGACAACGAAGAGACCGTCCTCGTTACTTACAACCCAGAGAACCGCACCCGCACGATCGACCTCGACGACACGAGCAGCTGGGCCACCTTCTCGGCATCGGTTGGCCTCGGTGTCGATCACATCAAGACCGGACCAGACCACGTGCTGTTTGTCCTCGTGCTGCTGCTCCCATCAGTCCTGCTGTTCTCGGGCAAGTGGCTGCCTCAAGCCTCGTTCGGCAAGGCGCTCTGGCGAGTGTTGAAGATCGCCACCATGTTCACGGTCGCTCACTCGGTTACCTTCACGCTGGCCGGCCTCGGTTGGCTGCCATTGCCTCCGTCCAAGCTGGTTGAAGCGATCATCGCCATCTCGATTGCGCTGGCAGCCATTCACAACATCAAGCCAATCTTCCCCAACAAGGAATCGTGGCTTGCTTTCGGCTTCGGTCTCTTCCACGGCATGGGCTTCGCCTCGCTTGTCGAAGGACTCGACGTGAGCCGCAGCACCCAGCTCATCTCGCTGCTCGGCCGCAACGTTGGCATCGAGATCGGCCAGGCTGCCGTGATCCTTGCCGGGTTCACCGCACTCTTTATGCTGCGCCGCACCCGCTACTACCTCGGCTTCCTCAACGCCGCATCCATCGTGATGGCCATCGTTGCCATCGGCTGGATGATCGAGCGTCTTGCCGAGATCGAGCTCGGCATCAACGACGTGGTCGAGCCAGCCCTGGCGCTTCCACGGGCCGCCTGGATCGTGCTCGCGGCCACGGTTGCTGCCATTGGCATCTTCTTCGTCGAGCAGAAGGCCGATCGCCTCATCCCGATCGAGCCAGACACTGAGGACGAGGTCGAGCGCGAGCTCGTCAACGCCTAAGAACCCGAGCTGTCGGGCGCCCAATCGGGCAGACTCGGTGCGTGAATGGCGAACACCCACCAGCAACTCCATCGTCTCAGCGGCTCGGTGAGCTGACTTCTCCGGAGGTCGCCGAGCAGGCTGCGTCGATTCTGTTTGTCCCACTCGGGTCGACAGAACAACACGGGCCACACCTGCCGCTGTCAACCGACACCAGCATTGCCCAGGCCTGGTGCGACGCCTTAGCTGCTGAGCGGGAAGACGCCGTCGTGGCCCCTCCCCTGCCCTACGGATCCTCCGGCGAACACGCTGGCTTTGCCGGCACCATCTCGATCGGCCAAAAGGCGCTCGAGAAGGTGCTGGTCGAACTGGCCCGATCGGCCACCGACAGCTTCGACACCGTCATCTTCGTGTCTGGCCACGCCGGCAACGTAGAACCGCTCAGAAGGGCGGTGAAGACGCTGCGCAAGGAGAAGCGCCGGGTCGCCGCCATATTGCCCCGCCTCGCCGGGGCCGATGCCCACGCTGGGCACACCGAGACCTCGCTCATGCTGCACCTGCATCCCGAACAGGTACGACTCGACCGTGCAGAAGCCGGTAACACCACACCGCTCATCGATCTGATCGACGAACTGCGCTCTGGTGGACTTGCCGCCGTGACGCCCAATGGCGTCTTGGGAGACCCTCGCACGGCCACTGCGGAAGACGGCGCGGCACTGCTCGACGCGCTCACGCAGCTCGAACCCAGCTAGAGCCGAGCGAGAGGCCGCTGCTAGCCTCGCCGCAGTGTCAGCTCCTGCCCCCTACGGACCATCGACCCTCGAAACGCTCCGCGAAACCGTTGTCGGGCGCAATCGTGAGCTCGAACTGGTGACCGCCGCGTTGATGGGTCGCCGACACTTACTGCTCGAAGGGCCCCCGGGAACCGGCAAGTCGACGTTGTTGCGGGCTGTCGCCGATGCCTCAGACCGCCCATTCGCGTTCGTAGAAGGCAACGCAGAACTCACGCCCGCCCGCTTGGTTGGCCATTTCGATCCGGCCCAGGTGTTGGAGGCTGGCTACAGCAACGACGTATGGGTCGACGGGCCCCTCGCGAGCTCGCTCCGAGACGGCGGCTTGCTCTATCTCGAAGAGATCAATCGCATCCCTGAAGAAACCCTCAACGTACTGGTCACCGTGATGTCCGAAGGAGATCTCACGGTCCCAAGGCTCGGACGCATCGAGGCCCATCCCGAATTCCGTCTTGTCGCGGCCATGAATCCCTTCGACGCCGTCGGAACGGCCCGCATCTCTGGTGCCATCTACGACCGCATGTGTCGGGTCTCGATGGACTACCAGTCGGCCGGCGACGAGTTCGACATCGCCCAGCGCCAGATCAGCGAGATCGACCAGACCTTCGCGGGCAAAATCGTCGAGCTTGTGCGAGCCACAAGATCCCACCGCGACGTCCGGGTCGGTTCATCGGTTCGAGGTGCCATCGACACGCTCATCCTTTGTCGTGATCTCGCCTCGCTCCGCTCGCTTCCCGCCGCGAGCCGCGACGTTGGCCTCGACGCCTCGATCACCGCGCTTTCCGGGCGGATCCAGGTGCACGACTCGGCCACCTCGAGCCCAGAGCAGATCATCACCGAGCTGTACGACGCCATCGTCGACGCACCGGACGACCCTCAGAGCGACGGCGACCCAGGAGACAGTTCGGGACCCGAACCGGGAAAAGCCCGAGCTTCCCGCCCGGCAGCGAATCCGACGACGAACGGATCCTGACCGGCGAGGAAGCTGATCAGGCGCTTGTCGACGATCGGCGCCGCACCGTCAGCCGTCGAGACCTCGATCGGATCGATCGTTTCTCAGACGTCTCGCCCGATCTCGGCGAGCTCGATCCGGAGGCTTTCGACGAAGTCTTCGATGACGACGCAGATGCGGGCCTCGACATGTTGGCCCAGATGACCAGGGCCATGGATCGTGATCTGGCCGACTTGGCGAAGCGACTCGCAGGGCGCCTCATTCTTGAGTTGTCGCGAACCGGTCGGGCCCGCCACCGAGGCGTCGGTCGACTCGTGGTGGCGAAGGCTGACGAGTCTTCCGGCGACATCGACGTTGATGCCAGCCTCGACGGCCTGGTATCTGCGCGGGCAGAACGTCGCCCGCCAGCTGTCGAAGACCTGGCCGTTCAGCGTTGGCAGAAGCCTGACACGGCGATCTGTTTGCTCGTGGACCGATCTGGTTCGATGAGTGGCGCACGCCTCGCCAGTGCGGCACTTGCCGCTGCGGTTTGTGCATGGCGAGCCCCGGCACACTTCTCGGTACTGGCCTTCGGCGACCGCGTGATTGAGATCAAGAACCTCGCCAGCTCGAAGCACACCGAAACCGTGGTGGCCGATGTGCTTGGTCTGCGTGGCCACGGCACCACGGATGTGGCCCTCGCTCTTCGTGCAGCCCAGAAGCAGTTTCAGGCGTCGAACGCCCGCCGCAGAATCACCATTCTGCTCTCCGACGCAGAGGTCACCGCCGGTGGCGATCCCGTCCCTGCGGCCAAGGCGCTTGATGAGCTCGTGGTGATTGCTCCAGCCGATGAGCCGCGCTTCGCACGCGACCTCGTCGCATCAGCGGGCGGCAGGCTTGCGGAAGTCGACGGTCCGATGTCGGTCCTCGACGCGTTGCGCTCTGTCGTGCAGTGAGCCCCGCTGCGTCATGACAACGATCAAGGACATGGCCACGATCAGGCTCCGCTCCGATCGCCGACTTCGCAAGGCCAACAACGGCGAGTTTTTGGTTGGGGGTTCGCCGGCGACGCTCCTGCGCCTCACGAACGCCGGCGCAGCTCGAGTTCGATCGTGGTTTGGCGGCGCACCGGTGACTGCAAGCGAGTCCAACATCGCCCTCGCCGCCAGGCTCGCCAACGCGGGCATGGCCCACGTAGAGGTCGAGCTCGAACGAGCGTCCGATCCGCGGCGCTACGTCGTTGTGATCCCTGTCTACAACGACAGAGACGGACTGCGGGCCACGCTGAGCGCTGTTGGCGACCAGCAGCGCGTGATCGTTGTTGACAATGGCTCTGACGAGCCCGTGGCCGATCTGTCCGATCTTGTTGGGCGCGATCTCGTTGAGGTGGTGCGCACCGATGAGCCCACCGGCCCGGCAGCAGCCCGCAACGCGGGCCTCCGACATCTGAGCGACTACCTCGAGGGCGAGTTCACCACGCTTGATGCCGTTGCGTTCATCGACGCAGGCGTCGAGATTGCCGGATCCGACCTTGACGTGCTTGTTGCCCAACTCGACGATCCGGTTTCTGCTCCCGTTCTCGCGGTCGCACCGAGGGTTCGATCGGCGCCGCGGGCGGGGGCAGTCGGTGCATACGAGCGCCACAACTCCCCGCTCGACCTCGGCGAAGACGGCGGGCTCGTCGGTCCGGGACGACCGATCTCCTACGTTCCGACCGCGTGCTTTGTTGTTTCGCAGGCTGGTCTCGACGCTGGTCGACTCAACGGCGATCTCTTCGACACCAACCTGCGTTTCGGCGAAGACGTCGACTACGTCTGGCGAACCGCGGATGCAGGCACGATCCGCTACGTCCCGACGATTGAAGCAACGCATCCCCCTCGTGCGACCCTTGCTGCCTTTGTGCGGCAACGAGTGGGATACGGATCAGCTGCAGGACCACTCGGTGAGCGCCATGGCGAGCACGTCACGCCCTTTCGCACGTCGCCGTGGAGCGCGGTGGTTTGTCTCGCTGCGTTTAGCGGTCATGGCTTGCTCGGCATCGCTGCCGTTGGCGTGTCGACCGAGCTTGTTCGCCGTCGACTTCCCGACGACCTAGAAGATCGGGCAAGGCATGCGCTCCGACTCGTCGGAGCAGGCCACTACCGATCGGTCCTGGCACTTGGAGCGGCAGCGGTCCGGCCCTGGTGGCCGTTCACGCTGCTTCTCGCTACGAGGGCGCCGCACGCTGCACTCCGATTGCTCGGAGTGGCAGCACTGCGACGTCTCGTGGGTTCCCGCCACGGAAACCTGTCGATGTTGAAGCCAAGCCAGCTTGGGCTCGGACTTCTCGACGATGTGTCTTACGGACTCGGCGTGTGGCGCGGCTGCGCCGCCACGAGGTCGTTTCGTGCGCTCCTACCGACGATCAGCGGATCGTTTCGAGGGCAATGAGATAGCTTCGCAATCGATGCAAGAGATGAGTGCGTTAGGGAGCGATGAAGAGGTCGAGCAGCTGTGCGTTGTCGAGCACGATGGCTCCACGACCCTTGGCGTCCGCGGCCAGCAGCGGGTTGTCGGTCACCATGGCGACCGGCCACTCGCGTGGGTAGGTGTCGACGAGCTCCGACAGGGCTGAAGCAGGCTCAACGCCCTTTGCGGTCAGGCGAACTCGCACGGCCCGTGATACGGGAAGCGTCTCGTCCTCGCCGATGGCGCCATCAAAGATGGTGTCTGGGGCGGCACCGGTGTCGGCGGCCAAGTCACCCAAGTAGCTGACGAGTGCGTCGCGGCGCTGGGCGGTCGAGAGGCTCGGCCAACCCATACCAGCAACGGCATCGCCATCGACCAGGAGCACGACGTCTTCGACGGCAACCACGTGGCGAGCCGATGCAATCGGATCGGAGGCGAGCTCAGCCGGAATGGCGATCGGGCGGCGGCCAACGGCCGTGCCCGAATTGTCGACGTCGTCGATCAGGCCACCATCAGTGGCATCTGCCGCCCCAACGAAGCCGTCTGCATTGTCGGTAGCTACCGCGCCTTCTGCGAGGTCTTCAGCTCCGAGGCCGTACGAGGCCAGCATGGTGTCGAGCTGGTTGTCACCGTCGGCAACAACCTCGTCGTCGCTGGCCTGTGCTTCATCGCTGACATCCTCAGCAACGACGTCCTCGGCAACCATCTCTTGTGCGGCGACGTCTTCAGCGACGATCTCCTCAGCGACGATCTCTTCGGCTGCAACTTCTTCGACCGCAACCTCTTCGATGAAGGCGTCGTGATCGACAGCGATGTCGCTGTCCGCCACGTCTGCATTGGCAATCTCGGTGTCGGCGAAGGCGACGGCTTCGTCAGCCTGCACGTCGTCGACAACGCCGGTGTCGATCTGCTCGGCCTCGAGGGCTTCGTCTTCGAGACCAGCGAGGGCCTCGTCAACGGTGAGCTCAGCATCAGGATCAACCAGATCGGCACCGGTGTCGAACGCCTCAGCGTCGACGACGACGTCAGCCTCAACAGCTGAGATGTCGTCTTGGGTGGCTTCAGCCTGAGGCTCTTCGATGTCGCCAGCGGCAATCTCGGTGTCGCTCAGGAAGTCACTCGCATCGACCTGGGTCTCGACGGAGCCGTCGGCAGCAAACTTGGCAAGGGCCTCGTTGCGCTCGGCCAGGGTCTCGGTGTCGCGATCAGCAACGTCACGAAGATCGGCGACGCCGTCTGCCACGTTGGTCGACACCTCGTCGATGGATCCCTTGGTGGTGCTGATGTCGTTCACGCCAGCTTCGACGGACGCCAGGTTGGCGTCGATTGATGCGGTGGCGTCGGAAACAGCATCACGGGTGCCGGCAAGGCTCGACCGCACTCGATCGAGCTGCTCGCTCAACAGATTGCGCTCGGCTTCCATGCGACCAAGCTGCGTAGCGAGATCGTCGAAGAGGGCCTGACGTCCCGCAAGAGAGGTTTGACGCTCACGAACAAGCGCTTCGAGTTCGGTTTCGATCGCGGCGCGCTGCTCGGAGAGACCGTTGAGCTCGACCTGAAGGTCTTGCCACTGAGTCGAGAGCTGTCCGAGCTGGCTTTCGAGATCAACACGAGCCTGCTCGGCAACCTCGAGTCGACCACTCAGATCGTCGCGTTCTGACGTGAGCGAACCGTGCTCTGACGACAGGGCATCGTGTGCAGACTTGAGAGCATCGTGCTCTGACTGCAGCGCTTCGTGTTCTGACCGCAAGGTCGTTTGCGCTGATTCCAGATCGGCATGCTGAGCCTCGAGCGACGACTTGGTCGCCTCGAGAGCCGCGAGGGCAGAAATCTGTGAGTCGAGATCGGTCTTGGTCGAGCTGAGCTCGTTCGAGAGACCGTCACGTTCTCCGGTCAGCGCATCACGCTCTCCAGCCAGCGCATCACGCTCTCCGACCAAGCTGTCCCGCTCGGCAACGACAGCATCGTGCTGTGAGCGCACACCGGTGAGTTGAGTTTCGAGCTCGACGGTGCGAGCTTCTGCGGCTTCGGCCCGACCGGCAACTTCAGCCGACGCATTTGAGGCTTCGGAACGAACGGTGGCCAGCTCTGTGTCGCGCTCTACGAGGGCTGCGGACACTGATGCGAGCTCGTTGCTCACTTCTTCAAGGTTGATCGTTGCTGCGTTGAGGGCTTCCTCGGCAACGGTGAGTCGCTCTTCTGCATCGGCAAGGCGAGCCTCGGCGTCGTGAGCCTTCTGGTGGGCTTCGTTGCGCTCAGCCTCGATGTTGGCGATGCGATCAGCGGTCGCAGCAAGATCGGTCTCGAGTTCAGCAACTCGGGTGTGAGCAGCTTGGCCTTCTCCAGCGAAGCGATCACGCTCTTCGATCGTGCGAGCAAGTTCGTTCTTGGCGTTTTCAAGTTCGGTGGCAAGCGTCGATGACTCGGCGCGGCGGGCCGCGACTTCGCTCTCGAGATCGCCAACGGACGACGAGACGACTTCGCGCTCATCGGCGAGCTTGTCAACCAACGAACGAAGGCTGGTGAGCTCGCTTTCGATGGCGGCACGCTCAGTGCCAGTCGCTTCTGGCGACGTCACCGGAGCAGCAGGTGCTGGCGGACGAGGCGCAGGAGGCGTAGAGACGGTTGGCGCAGCAGGGCGGGGTGGGGCCGATGCTGGCGGCGTTGCGGCTGCAGCGGCAGGCGCAGCGGTAACGGCTGCGTCGTGATCCCATCCGGCAGGGCGGTTCAGCCATAGCAAGCCGGCCTCGCCAACGTTGGCGACGGTTGCTTGCGCAGCGACGCGCTGGCGGAACGCCGGGTCTTCATCGATGGCCCGCTGGGCAACCGTGATGGCGCGCCGGGGCAAATGTGCGACATACAGAAAGCTCCGCATGGCAGCAGGCGGATCGATTGGCGGATCGGCCTCGAGGCCTTCTCGCGCAACCATGAATGCCAACTCACATGCTGGGATTTTTGCGTCGTCTTCCATCGCACCTACTCCTTGAGGTCTATGCGAGACACTGCTGAACCGTGTCCACACAACCGACAAAGAACTTGATCGGACGAAGTGTCGAGAAATTCAACATCTTCTGGTGTTGCTTTCGAAGCGTCACGATTCGTGATGGGTCGCCACGCATGCGCCACCCGTTTCTGAACTCGCCACATACCGCCGCCCAAGTTGTCGACAGGCCACTGATCAACCTGCATTGCCGCCCCGAGAACGCTACCGCCGACACAGAACCGACAGGTGACAAACCCGCCAATTCGCGGGGCTTTCCGGTACCAAACACTGGCGTCGTCCGAGAGGTAGCTCGTGCCCATGTGATCGGAATCTAGACCATGCGTGAAGGTCAACTACGGAGAGCGTTCATTTCAACACGCTACGTCTTGACAACGAACACATGTTCGTATTGGATGACCACCGATGCGAGATTCACTAACGCGAGATTCACTAACGCAAGACCGCACCAGCCCCTCCCCTGTCACCACACCACAAACTCCGGTTGCGGCCACGCTGCATCAGCGCTCGTTCGACGAACTCGGCACGCCACTCCACGACGCCACGTTTTGCGTCATCGACTTTGAAACAACAGGCGGCAGCCCAACGGAGTGTTCGATCACCGAAGTTGGCGCCGTCAAGGTGCGTGGCGGCGAAGTGCTCGGCACCTTTCAGACGCTCGTGAATCCGGGCTCGGCGATTCCGCCAAACATCACGATGATCACGGGCATCACCGATCAGCTTGTGATGCGGGCGCCCGAAATGGCAACGGTGCTGCCATCGCTGTTGGAGTTCATCGGAGGCAGCGTGATCGTCGCTCACAACCTTCGCTTCGACATGGGCTTCTTGAAGAACGCCATCCACCGACACGGGGGCCCGATGATCGGCAACTCGCAACTCGACACACTCGCCCTGTCACGCCGACTGTTGGCCGGCGAGGTGCCAAACCACAAACTTGGTGATCTCGCCCGACGACTACGGCTCCCCCATCAGCCAACACACCGGGCACTCGAAGATGCGTGGACCACCGTCGACTTGCTGCACTACCTGATCGAACGAGCAACCGCCTGGGGAGTCACGGGGCTCGACGATCTACTGGCCCTGCCAACGATCGCCGGCCACCCCCAGTGGAAGAAGTTGAAGCTCACCACGACGCTGCCCCGCTCGCCAGGCATCTACCAGTTCCACGACCGAGACAATCGAATCCTCTACGTCGGCAAAGCCACCGACCTGCGAGCCAGAGTCCGGAGCTACTTCTCAAGTGACCAGCGACGCAAAGTGGCCCAACTCCTTCGAGAGACCGATCGCATCACTCACCAAGAGTGCCGCAACACGCTGGAAGCCGAAGTGCTTGAGCTGCGGCTGATTCACGAACATCAGCCCCGCTTCAACAAGCGGGGCCGTCGCCCGATCCGGCCTTGCTACGTGCGGCTCACCACCAATGAACGGTTCCCCCGGCTCACCATTGCGAAGAAACCAACGGGAGAAGGCATCACGCTTGGTCCGCTCCCGAACCGCAAGGAAGCAGCCGCGGTCATCGAAGCCATTCAGACGGCGATGCCGATTCGTCGTTGCAACACACGCATCGGGCGCAACTACGTTCCTCGTGAGGCGCTGTGCACCGCAGCCCAACTCGGGATTGCCATGTGTCCATGCTCAGGCGCGATCAGTGAGGCCGAATACTCCGAGGTTGTGTCTCTTGTCGCCCAGGCTCTCAGCGGCAATCCAGAACTCGTGCTTGAACGACTCGAACGTCGCATGTTCGACCTCGCAACAGACGAGCGCTTTGAAGAGGCGGCAAGCGTGCGCAACGAAGCAGCAACCTTCGCTCGGGCGGTTGGGCGACAGCGTCGCTTGATGATGCTCGACGATCTGCACGGGCTTGTGCTGGAAACAAAGGCCGGTGCCCGCGTTGAGCTTGGGCCGGGCGGACGACTTCCCGGAGAACTTGCGACGTCGCTCGACGAAGCACTGTGTGTTGCGTCGTGGCTCGAACGACACGCTGACTCGGTGCGACTGGTAGCCACAGACGGAAAGCTCGCCAGCACGTTTCCTGGCCTGCCCAACTTCAAGGCCCGCGAGAAGACAGCGGCCTAGCCCTCTCTTGCTGCGCTACGAGACGTAGCGCTCAACAAACGAGGCGACGGTTCCATCAGCAAGAACCTCGCGTGCCTTCGCCACGCCGTCATTCAGCGAGTCGACAACACCGGCAACCACGAGGCCGGCGCCGGCGTTCAAGCACACGATCTCTGACCGGGCATCAACCGTGCCAGCCATCATCGCCTTGAAGATCGCCACGTTTGCGTCTGCATCGCCACCGGCGAGCTCGTCGAGTGAATCGGGTGAGCTCAACCCAACGTCGCTGCCGTTGATCTCGATTCGCTCGATGCCGTCAGGCCGAGCATCGAAGACCACGGACGGCCCGTGTGTCGACAGCTCATCGAGGCCGTCCGCCCCAACAACGACCCACGAGCGGACGGTTCCGAGATCTCGCAGCACGCCAGCCATCTGCTCGGCCCGTTCCTCAGTTGCCGTGCCAACGAGGCCACGAGTGACCCTGGCCGGGTTTGCGAGTGGTCCGAGCAGGTTGAACACCGTAGGGATTCCGAGCTCGGCCCGAACCGGACCAGCGTGACGCATAGCCGGGTGGTACGTCCGGGCAAGAGCAAAGCCAAGCTGATGCGCAGCCATGGTCGCTTCGAGCTGTTCGGGGGCCACGTCAACCTGCACGCCAAGTGTCGACAAAAAGTCGAACGATCCAGACGTTGAGGAGGCTCGATAGTTGCCGTGCTTGCACACCGTCGCCCCCGCCGCCACGGCCACAAAGGACGCCATCGTCGACACGTTGAGTGCATGACTACGCCGATGGGCCGATCCGCCGGTGCCAACAATGTCAATCGCACCCTCGGGCGCGGACAGCGGGACGCTTGCAGCCTGCATCGCCCGCACCATGCCCGTCATCTCGGGCACGGTCTCGCCTTTCGAGCGAAGCGCAACCAGTAGACCGGCGATCTGGGACGGCGTAGCGAGCCCCGCCAACATGTCGGTCATGGCCGCCTCAGCAGCTTCCAGTGAGAGGTCGTTGCCGTCGCTCGCATCACCGATCAGGGCTTTCCAACCTCCGTGGGCGTCGACAGCGAGTGTTGCGTTCTCATCGGTCACCCGGACACGTTAAGTCGTGAATCTGCCAACCGTCGAACGTTTCAGCGCAGCATCCGCTCGCCTACTGTGAAGCCATGACGTCCCGTTCTGCTCCCAACATCGATTGGTCGGTTGTACTGAACGGTGCGGCTGCAGGCCTGATGATCGTTGTGCCCGCCGCACTTATCTCGGCCGTCTTCATCGAGGCCAACACGATCTGGGCCTTTCTGTTCTTTCTCGTGACACTCACCGGGTTCACGATCTCCGGCTTCGGGGCCGGTCGGATTCGGCGCGACACGCCCATGATGCACGGCGCCCTTGCCGGCATCGCCACCTATGTGATCGTTCAGATCTTCGGCGTGATCAGCCGCCTCGTGCGGGGCGCAGACATCAACATTGCCACCTACCCCGTGCTGGCCATCCTTGCTGGCACATGCGGCGTCGGCGGTGGCCTGTTGGCCGACTGGTACCAACGCAAGTCGGCCAGAGTCGAGATCTAACCACCATCTTGGCGATAGCGTTCGCGGCGGGTGAGTTGGCCGGGTGATCGCGGCTGACATCGCAAGATGTCGGTCGAGGAAAGTCGGGGCTCCGTAGGACACCGTGCTGGCTAACGGCCAGTCGGGGTGACTCGCAGGAAAGTGCCACAGAGAACAGACCGCCGATGGGCCGGGCAACCGGCCACAGGTAAGGGTGAAACGGTGCGGTAAGAGCGCACCAGCGTTTGAGGCGACTCAGACGGCTAGGTAAACCCCACGGGGAGCAAGATCAAGCGTGAGAGATGGGCGGTTCGTCCCGTCCTCTTCGGAGGACGTCTCTCCAGGTAGGTCGCTCAGATGGATGATCACTGAACGGATGCTGGCAACAGTGCCGGGAACAGAACCCCGCTTACAGGCCAACTCACCCCTCGAATACGCACTGCACTCTGGCCCGTCAGGGCCGGGGCCGTGGCGGTAGCCGGACTGGACTGCGCTGTCTAGATCCAGGGAGCGTTCGACAGGTACTTCCAACCAGCATCGGGCAGGACGACCACGGCGGTTCCGCCGCTTTGCTCGAGCTCGCGCTGGGCGGCTTCAATCACGGCTCCGGACGACGTGCCAACGAAATGGCCCTCGAGCTTCATGATCTCAGCCACCTTCTCTTCGGCGACCGTGCGGGTCACGACGTGGCGATCTTTCACAAGGCCGAGATCGGCGACTGGAGGCTGGAAGGGATCGCCTTGGTTGCGCATCCCGCCAATGGTGTCTGAGAGGTCTTCCTCGACAGAGTGCACGGCCATGTCAGACCACACCTTCTTGAGGCCTCGGCTGTTACCCGTGATCGTGCCACCGGTGCCGTAGGCACACAGGAAGTGATCTGGCGGTTGCTCGAGAGGCCAGTCGCGCACGATCTCAAGAGCCGTGCCGAACTCGTGGGCATCTGGGTTGGCGATGTTGCCGTACTGGTAGCACATGTGCCCCTCACCAGCTTCGACAAGCTCGCGGGCCTTAGCGATCGCGTCGTTTGGACCGCCCTCAACCAACACCAACTGAGCGCCATACGCCTCGAGCATCTGACGGCGCTCCTTTGAGGCCGTCGTGGGAAGGCAGATGTGCATGGGGTTGCCCTCGAGGAGAGCGACCCGAGCCAGCCCGATGCCGGTGTTGCCAGATGTGGCTTCGATCAGTGGAGTACCCGACCCGAACAGGCCCTTCTTGCGGTCCTCCATGAACATGCGCCATGCCGGACGGTCCTTTACCGAGCCCGTTGGGTTGTGCCATTCAAGCTTGGCAAACAACCTCGTGCCGGACGGCGCAAGGTTCCGAAGTTCGACGAGTGGTGTGTTTCCAGGTTCCACAGTGGTTGAAACCCTACCTGTTCACTCAAGATTCCAACGAGTCCAGACAAATATTCTTGACGAAGCCGATCGGGATTTACGGAAACACCCGAAAACGACCCTCGCGACCCGTACTTCGGCCCCCGACTGGCTAGATCATCGACCGCAGACGTGGCACGATCGTGCATGGCTCAGGTTCAGACGTTTGCCCACGATGATGACGCAGACCAGATCTTTGCGGCGTTCGTTGACGATGGTGCTGCGATCGTGACCGGATTGTGTTCTGACGATCAGCGTGCAGCAGTGAGCGAACAGATTGCGCCATACGTGACCGCCACCCCAACGGGGCTCGACGACTTCACTGGCCGACAGACCCAGCGCACCGGTGCGCTCGTGGCTCGCAGCGAGGCGTGTCGGGAACTCGTCATGCAACCGTTGGTGGTCGGCATGGCCAACCGGTTCCTCGAGCCGTACTGCGAACGCATCCAGCTGCACCTCACACAGGTGATCAACATCGGCCCCGCCCAAGGAGCGCAGCCGCTCCACCGCGATCGTCTGGCCTGGGGCGGGTATGTACCGCGAGAGATCGAACCGCAGTTCAACACCATGTGGGCCCTCACCGACTTCACCGAAGAGAACGGCGCCACCAGAATCGTGCCGGGCAGCGTGTCGTGGGATGACGACCGCCGAGCCAGCGACGACGAGAAGGCCCAAGCGGTGATGCCCGCAGGCTCGGTGCTCTTCTATTCGGGATCCGTGATCCACGGAGGTGGTGAGAACCGCACCGAGGTCGACCGCACCGGCATCAACATCACCTACTGCCTTGGCTGGCTCCGCACCGAGGAGAACCAGTACCTGTCATGTCCGCCCGAGATCGCAAAAGACCTCAACCCGGATCTGCAAGACATGCTGGGCTACACCCAGGGCAGCTACGCGCTCGGCTACTTCAGTGACCCAGCCGGGATCGGCGAGCGCTCAGACATCCAACCGCCCGAGCTGCGACTTGGACGCAAACCACAAAGCCGTCGACTTCTCGGCGGCTAACCCACCAGCCTGCTGCCCGAACATGCGTGCACGAAACCAGCCCCAGACGGGGCGGTGCACGCAACTTCGCTGGGTTGTGGGGAGAGCTTGTGGGGACTTGGAAGTGTCAGTCCAT
>CALLGK010000057.1 GCA_938009905.1 uncultured Acidimicrobiales bacterium
GAAGTCCTGAAGTGGCTGCCCGTCCGCTGCCAGCTGCTCATTCACCAACTCCTGGTTGGCGTAGAACTCCGCCTCGAGCGCCCGCTCGGCCCGATACTCGCTCCACAATCCCTGCCCGGCATCAAACACCTCAGCAGGCCCAGGCAGGGCGCCCAGTGACGTCTCGACTTGAGGAGCGAGGAGGGCCCACATCGCCAAGAACCCTGCGATGCCAAGAACCGGTGGCAGCACGACGCCGAGCCACTTCGTGGCGAGGATGGATCGCCCACGTGAGTCCGCCGCATCCGCACGGTCTGTTGGCTTCTTCCCTGCCGCCGCAGCTGCCCCGTCGACATGGTCGAAGTCGACGACGATGTCGCTCTCCGGAAGCAAGGCCTCGGCTTCGGTCTTCGTCGGTGTCGAACCCATGCGTCAACCCCCCTGCACGCCGGAGGCGTCGACGGTCTGACCCGCCTTGAGACCAATGGGCAACGATTCGAGATACTCGTTTGGCTTTGACCCGTCGAAGACGATGCCGTCGATGAAGTCGTCCTGAGGCCCACGGAATCCGTCAGTGTCCGGCACCTCGGCGGCCCCGATGACACCTTCGTCGACAAGCGAAGAAGCCGCCTCCATGTACAGATCTGGCCGGTACACCGACTCGGCTGTTTCGATGAACCACTCGTCAGTTTGGTCCGCCGGGATCTGGCCCCAACGACGCATTTGGGTGAGATACCAAATGGCATCTGAGTAGAAGGGATAACCGGCAAAGTCTCGGAAGAAGATGTTGAAGTCCGGAGCGGGGCGGGTGTCGCCCTGCTCGAAGGTGAAGACGCCAGTCATTGACGCAGCGATCACGTCGAAGTCGGCACCCACATAGTTGGGTTGCGAGAGAATCTCGACGGCCGCTTCGCGGTTCGCATTGTCGTTCTCATCGAGCCACTGCTGGGCTTTGATGATTGCCCGGAGCATCGCCTTCGTCGTCTCGGGATACGTGGTAGCGAAGTCCTCACGGAGCCCGAAGACCTTCTCGGGGTTCAGCGTCTGTACGTGCTGATCCGTGGCGATCGGCACACCAATTCCGCTGGCGACGGCGGCCTGGTTCCAGGGTTCACCAACGCAATAGCCGTCGATCGTTCCAGCCTCCATCGTGGCAGGCATCTGCGGTGGCGGCGTCACGCTGAGCGGAACCTCGGCTCCGATCTCCCCGACCGCATCGCCGTCGCTGTAATAGCCAGGCTCGATGCCACCAGCTGCAAGCCAGTAGCGGAGTTCGTAGTTGTGAGTCGAGACGGGAAAGACCATGCCCATGTTGAACTGCTTGCCCTGCTGCGCAAACTGATCGATGACGGGTCGGAGAACCTCCGCAGAGATCGGGTGGACCGGGTTTCCATCAGCGTTCTCTTCCAAGTTCGGGCGGATGATGTCCCACACTTCATTGGAGACTGTGATGCCGTTGCCATTGAGGTCGAGGCTCAGGGGTGCGATCAGTGGTGCCGCTGTTCCGTAACCGATCGTGGCGGCCAAGGGCTGTCCCGCGAGCATGTGCGCTCCATCGAGAAGACCACCGATGACACCGTCGAGCAGCACCTTCCAGTTGGCTTGAGCTTCGAGCGTGACGTTGAGCCCCTCCTCTGCGAAGTAGCCGTTCTCCTTTGCAATGGCGAGCGGAGCCATGTCGGTGAGCTTGATGAAACCGAGCGTGAGATTGGGCTTCTCAACCACCCCGCTACCCGAGGCTGGCGCAACGGACGTGCTCGCTCCATCCACGTCCGATGCAGTGCTCGACGAGCTTCCGCCACAGGCGGCGGTGGCAAGACCGCCGGCGGCGAGTGATGCCAGTCCAAGCAGGACGCTTCGTCGATCGATGGGTGAGCGCTGAATCTGTGGCTCGCCCGAATCGGTGTGCTGTTCTGTCACGTCGTCTCCCAGTTGTGGTGATTCGACGAGTAGATCCGACGGGTGTTTCATCGATGGATGGGCGTCGTAAACGCTTTGTTGTGGCCGTCTGAGCTGCCGGGAACGTGCGTGAGCGTTGCCTCACGAGCAGCGAAGGCGGCTGTGCGTACGGCGAAACACGTCATCGCCTCGAGGCCGGGTGTGAGGTGGCGTCTCAACATCCGCTGGCCCGGTAACCGCGACGCACGACGGTCTCGATACCGCACCCCGCTGGCCCGAGCCGCTTTCTCAGCCGGCCAACCGTGACCTCAACTACGTGCGTGTCAGTGCCTCGCTCTCCCCACACGGCGCTGAGCATGTGCGACTTCGAAACCACTGCCCCGCCACGGTCAACGAGAAGTTCGAGGACTTGGCGCTCACGATCGGACAACATCACCGGCGGCGCTCCATCCACGTGAACCAACCGGCCCTGGAGCTCGATTGAGCACCCACCAATCACGGTTCGCTGACGCATGGCCCCCAATACCTCTGTGATCGTCACCACCATCGCACCGAGTCGGAACCGGGGCGGGATGATGGGCGACGGGCAAAGTTGACCGACACCCTCGGCACAGACGTTTCCGATACACACCACCTTGACGTCACCAGCAAAGGCCGAACGAACCGCATCATCGAGCTCCAGACCTTCGGCGATCTTGGCGAAGTTCTCCGCAGCCGGACGGGCGGTGAACGTGACCAGATCGACCCGACGCTCAGCAACAGAACGCACGAGTGCTTCTGCCGATTGGCAATCCTCCGGTAGCGACCATCGATAGACGGGGACCGCCACCACGTCGAACCCGCTATCGACCAACGTCGGAACCATCGATCGTTCTGGGTCACCATCGACCTGCACGCAGATTCGCGCTCCGATTGGAGCAAGCTCCTTGAGCTTCGAAATCAGCTCCTGCGACGTCGCCGTCGGGGCGTTCCACTCAACGTCGAGACCAGCCGTGATAGCTGCACCGTGAGCCTTTGGGCCCCGAGCCAGTAGCCGGGCCCCGCCCAGCGCCTCGCGCAGTTGTTCACCAACCAAGAGGGCATCAGCTGCTTCGAGCCAACCTCGAACGCCGATTCCGGTGGTGAGAAGCGCGAAGTCCGGCGGGTTGCCGATCACCTCGCGTGTGGCGTGTCCGATCTCGGCTTCCGGGCGGAGCGGGTGTGTTCGAACGGTCGGACCGTGAACACACGTCGCTCCTCTACCCTCCAGCAACGACATTTGCTCATCGCTGCGGCGGTCTGCCGTGACCCCGATGGTGAACCCAGCAAGGGGTTTCGGGATGGTTGGAGAAGCCATGCAGCCACCGAAGCAGGCCTATGTTTCTTGCCGGTGTCCACCTGATGGCAACTTGACCTCCAGCTCTTGAGCAATGATTCTCAGCTCAAACACTTCAAGCCCGGCACCCTGTCCATCCAGGCACACACCGGTACGCAGGTCGTAGCGTTCCTTATGCAGCGGCGAAGCAACCGTCGCGATTGCCTCCGGTGCTCGCTCTACAGAACCAATGAGACCGCGGGCCATGACCGGGGCACCCGTTCTCGGGTCGATATGAGAGACGGCGAACCATTCTTCGGGTCCGTCACCGAGGGGTGAGAGCCGAAAGATGGCCACCATCGTTGAACCCACGAGTGCCGCAACACCGCGATCGACCGGCACAGCGTCCGCGGGGCAGATTCGAATCCATCCTTCGACAGGCTCCGCGGTGTCAATCGCGTTGGGGTCGACGGCGGTCATCGGGACGGAACCCGCTGGCCGCGCTCAGAGATCCAGACGGGCACGCTGTTGGTGTCAGGAGCGTTCACGAACTCAACGAAATGATTGAGTCGCGATGGATCGCTGAGCGTGGCGGTCCATTCGCATTCGTACTGCTCGACGTGTGCTGCCATGTCGGCTTCCAACTCATCGCAGATTCCGAGCGAGTCGTCGATGATCACCGATCGGAGGTAGTCGACCCCGCCGTCAAGCGACTCGAACCAACTCGCTGTTCGCTGCAGCCGATCCGCAGTGCGGATGTAGAACATCAGGAATCGGTCGAGGTAAGCAACGAGCTCATCGTCGGTCAAGTCGACGGCAAAGAGGTCGGCATGACGGGGCGTGCGCCCCCCGTTGCCGCACAGATAGAGGTTCCATCCGTTCTCTGTTGCGATCACACCGAAGTCTTTGCTCTGCGCTTCCGCACACTCTCTGGTGCAGCCCGACACGGCTGACTTGAGTTTGTGGGGTGCGCGCAAACCTCGGTAGCGGCGCTCGAGCAGAATCGCCATGGACACACTGTCTTGCACGCCGTAGCGACACCACGTGTCGCCCACGCAACTCTTCACCGTTCGCAACGCCTTGCCGTAGGCATGTCCCGACTCGAGGCCGGCATCGATCACTCGGCTCCAGATCTCGGGAAGTTCGTGAAGCTGAGCCCCAAACAGATCAACGCGCTGGGCGCCCGTGATCTTTGTGTACAGCTCATAGTCTCGGGCAATCTCGCCGAGGGCTATCAACTGATCGGGTGTGATCTCGCCACCTGGCACTCGTGGCACCACGCTGTAGGTGCCGTTTCGTTGCATGTTGCTCAGCGCATGGTCGTTTGTGTCTTGCAACCCCGCCTGGTCGCCGTCGAGCACGTACCCGTTCGACAGCGATGCGAGGATCGAAGCGACCGTTGGCCGACAGATTTCACAACCCCGCCCACTGCCATGGCCATTCAACACCGTCGCCCAACTGTCGTAGTCGTGAAAGCGGATGAGATCGAAGAGTTCCTGGCGGGAGTAGTCGAAGTGCTCGCAGATCGAGCGCTTCACCGCGACACCGTGTGATTCGAGCTCGCTCTGTAGCAGCCTGTCGACATCTGGGACGCAACCACCGCAACCGGTGCCAGCGGTGGTCGTTGCCTTGAGCTCGACGAGCGTGTGGCAACCCTCGCTGATTGCGCTCTTGCAGTCGCCCCGAGTCACGTTGTTGCACGAGCAGATCTGAGCGGCGTCCGGGAGCTCGATCGCCGTGGCCGAGCCCTCGTTGGCCGGTGCGAGAAGCGATCCGACATTGGTGCTCGGCATCACCCCCAGCGACATCGCATGCAGAACGTCGTAGTTCGAGATGTCGCCGATCAACACCCCGCCGGTCACAAGCCCACCGACGACGCTGACTCGTCGATGCACCTTGCTCGTCGGATCGCTGAACTCGATTCGATCATCAGACGGGTTGGTCGTGCCGAAGCACGCCACATCGACACCAAGCAGCTTGAGTTTGGTGGACGTATCTGCTCCCTCGAACGGCACTGACTCACCAGCCAATCCGGCGGCGACCGTTGAAGCCATTGCGTACCCGGGTCCGACCAGGCCATAGATCTGTCCGGCGTGGCAAGCAACCTCGCCGATCGCGTAGATCGAAGGGTCAGACGTGCGGCAATCGTCGTCGATCACCACCCCGCCTCGTTCTCCGATGACGAGACCGGCGTCTCGTGCCAGTTGATCACACGGGCGAATCCCCGCCGAGTAAACGACGATCTGCGCCGCGATCTCACGATCGGATCCCACAAGCGCTCGCACAGGCTCACCCTCGATCGTCTGGGTTGCGAAGCCCAAATGGGTGGTGATCTCCAGCTCATCAACCCATCGCTGGAGCATTGCCGATGCCTGAGCATCCAGCTGTTGCGGCATCAGCCGGTCTGCCATCTCGACAACGTGTGTTTCGAGGCCGAGGTTTCGCAGTGCGTTCGCCGCTTCGAGGCCAAGGAGCCCGCCGCCCACAACAGCGCCTTGCTCGACGTTCTGCTCTTCACACCATGCCGAGATGGCATCGAGATCATCGATGGTTCGGTACACGAAGCAGCCGCCACTGTCGGCGCGAGGGATTGGCGGAACGAAAGGAGTCGAGCCGGTCGCCAGCACAAGTTGGTCGTACGCAATGCTCTGGCCGTCGGCCAGTTCGACGATCTGCTGATCACGATTGATTGCCGTGACGGCCCACCCGAGTCGAAGATCGACGCCAAGCCGAGCGAGTTCGGCTCGGTTGCTGATCGTCAAGTCGTCGAGTGTGGCTCCGTCGAAGTATGACGAGAGCGCGACTCGGTCGTAGGCCGGATACCGCTCAGCACCGATAACGGTGAGCTCGATCGATGCCGCCGTTGTGGGATCTCGCAACAGTTCGTCGACGAAACGCTGACCAACCATGCCGTTCCCGACAACAACGACTCGCCTCTCTTCAGATTCGCTGCCTTTGCGAGAAACCATGGACCAAGTACGTCACACCGACATGTCGCCACGGTTCGGCAGGTGTGACGATCGTGCGTCTGCGATCGAAGTTGGATTTGCTCCGGTGTGCGCTAGCTCACAGCGTCGATGGCGCCGTGTGCGCGCAGGGCAAGGCGGGAAGCAGATTCACCGAGTCGCGAGCCTCATCGAGGAACGACCCCGTATGCGTGCTGATCGAGGACGCGCTCGAGTAGGTCCTCTGGCCATGCAAGACCGGGATGGGAGATGAGGAGCGAGGCGACGCCGTGCACGGCTGTCCAGAACACCATCGCAACGTCAGTCGGTTCTTCATCGATCATCAACCCCACCTCTTTCGCCTCGGCCAGATCCCGAACCATTCCGCTGAACCCAACGCTGTTCATCATCAGCTCAATGGTGTTCGGCGACTTCGGGTTGGGGCGTGACATGAACAGATGCCGGTACGGAACAGGGTGGGCCACGGCGAAGTCAACGAAGGCGTGTGCTCTCGTTCGGAGGCGGCGATCGATGTCCGTCTCGCCCGCCACGAGGGCATCGATTGTCTCCCCCATCGCATTCAGCGCATGTTCGGCAGCAGCGGTGAGCAACGAAGACTTGTCCGGAAAGTGTTGGTAGAGCGCCGGGACGGTCTTACCAACCGCTTCAGCGATGGCCCGCACCGACAGTTCCTCCGCTTCGTCAACCGTGGCCATCAGCCGCGCCGTGGTCTCGAGGATCTCGGTCCGCAGCAGATGACCCTGCCCTCTCGGTGATCTGGCTGACGTGCTCACAACAGCACTCTACGCCCGATGTCTCAACCTGAGTTATCATTGCTAACTTAGCGTCGATAACTTACATGAAGGAGAGCCTTGATGACAGAAGAACTTGCGGCAGGGACCAATCGGCGGTTCCACCACACCGAACACACCGACGCTGCCTCCGATGAGATCTGGGCCCGGTGGAGCGATCCAGAGACCTGGGGCGACTGGGACAAAGGCCTGCAACGCGCAGAGCTGAACGGGGCGTTTGAGGTCGGTGCCGCGGGCACGATCACACCGCTCAAGGGGCCGAAAGCCTCCTTCGTCATCGAGTCACTAGATCCCGGCGTCAGCTACACCTTCGCCACCGCCATGCCGGGAGCGAAGCTTCGCGTTCAGCGTGAACTCCTCGCCGAGCCAACGACGACGTTCCGACACACGGTCTGGTTCGACGGACCAATGGCATGGTTGTTCTCGCGGCTCTACGGAAAACAGTTCCGAGCTGCACTGCCTCCAACGATGCGACAACTGGCTGCCCTCGCCGAGGGCCATACATGAGCCAATCCGTCGAATTCACGATCAAGGGCGCGCCCGTTCGTGTCACGCCAATACAGACCGGCACGATCACGATCAAGCGCTGCCACCACACTTGCTGTCTGCCCGAGCGCGCCCCGATGACGGCACGGTTCGCTGCGATCCTCGCCGACCGACGGTGGGCCGACCCACTCCCCATCTGGACATTCATGATTGAACACCCCGAAGGGATCTTCATCGTCGACGCAGGAGCAACACCAGACTTCAACGACGACGCGTCATGGACCCACGACCCCGGTGCCGGAAAGCTCCTACGGAGCTTTCTCAGGATCGACGTCGGGGAACGTGAGACACTCCCAGCGCAAATCGACGCGTTGGGGATCCCGGCGGCCGATGTGTCTGCCGTCGTGCTGACCCACCAACACATCGACCACACCGCGTCGGTGCCCGCGTTTGAACACGCAGACACCTGGACCACGGAGGCAGAAGATCGCGCTGCCGCACAGACTGGTTCGTGTCCGTGGCGGTGGCGGTGGCGCACAGATCAAACCCGCATCAGACACATCGACAATGAAGGCATTGAGCCTGCTGGCGCAACAAGGGGCCTGCGAGCAACGGTTGACCTGGTCGCTGACGGGTCCTTGCGGGCGATCCACACCCCGGGTCACACACCTGGTTCAGTATCAGTGGCACTCGCAACCGACCAGGTCGAGATCTGGTTCACCGGTGACACGTCGTTCACCGCAGACACGATGAATCGAAGGCTGCAACTGCTGGCGTACACACCGACATGTCCGCAGTGCGGCGGCTTCACCGACACTTCAATGGTCGAGGCCTGCTCTTGCCGTCGCACGACTGGGACAACCCCAAACGTCTCGCGGCGGCAGTGGCGTGACGGTCTAGAGCTTGATCGGCATAACTCTCGTGGTGAACGTTCCGTCGTCGGCAGAGCGGAACAGAACGGTCTTGAGTGAGTCTTCGATCTCGAGCACCACCTCGGCTCCGACCGAATTGCGCACGGCCGTTTCGACGAAGCTCGCATTGAGGGCCACCTCGACTGCAGGCCCGGCAATGTCTGCGTCCACTTCCGCATTCTGGTCGCCACAGGACATTCGCAGCGACGAATCGGCTGCCGACAGGTGGAGCGTTTCGTCGCCTTTCATGCCCTGCAGGGCGGCAAGAAACTGACTCCTGTCGACGGTTACTCGCGTGATGCCGTCGACTGGTGCCAAGAACTTCTCGTAGTCAGGAAAGATGACGGGAACCAACCGAGTGGAGTGGTCCTGATCTGTGCCGTTTAACTCCAAGCGCCCCTCATTCACCCGCAATGACAGCGTGGCCGACGCATCGAGATCGGCCCGCCACTTGGCCAGAGACGCCGCCGGCACGATGGCCCTGAAGTCACCTTCAAGCTTGGTGGGAACAAGGTCTCGAATCGCCAGCCGGTAGCTGTCGGTCGCGACAAGGCGGACGGAGCCGGCCTTTCCCTCGATGAGGACGCTCATCAGGTGAGGAAGCTCTGGATCGGTCCCAGCCGCGGGCAGAACTTGGTCGAAGGCTTGGGCGAGGTCGAGTGATTCGAGGGTGATGGACATGTCGGGTGTGGACATGGCAGTCGTGGACATAGCGGTCTCCTGGTTGGGATGAGTCGTGCCCATGGCCTGGGCAAGGTGGTGGGCCCTCGTGACCGTCGCTTCAAGCTGCGCAAGGTGTTGCTCCACAAGATTGCGGCGCTCGACCTCGGAAAGGTCAAGAGCGAGTGCGATCTCGCGGAGCGGCATGTCGAGTCGCCGCAGGTCGCGGATCAAGACGCCATCAGTCACTTGGCTCTCGGCGTAGCGCCTGTATCCCGTCGTGCGATCGACCTCTGCGGGTTGCAGCAGTTGATGGCTCGCATAGAAACGGATGGCACTGACCGACAGCCCTGTTCGCTTCGCAAACTCTCCGATTGTCATGAGGGCTTCCACGCACACCACCTTGCGGCCTCGACCAACTTGAGAGTCAAGCCCCAAATTGGACCGTTCTCCATATCGATGCGGGACTACGTTGCGCTTCAGTGCTTCCTCAAATGTCTGCCGAATTTGCGTCGTTGCAGCTGACGCTGGTCGATCGCTTCGTTGCGCTCGGCCAAGGGACACATGCCGACGGGGTTCAGCAGCTCACAAACTTCCAGCGACGGCTCGGACTCGGCATACCAACAGAACCACCATCTGATCCTGCGTGGATCCATGTGCTCGACCGGATCGAGACCTGTCGCTCACACGACGAGCGAGTCGAAGCTGTGATGACTGAGTTCGAGCAGCTCCCGCCCGCCGTCCCGCAGCACATCCAACAGGCGTGGCCGACCGTCGGTGCGTTCTCGATCGAGGTTGCGGGATCGACCGCTCGCACGCACTTCTATTCGATGGACACCGACGAAGAGAGTCCGCTGCACCCCGCCAAGCTCGAGATGCGACAACGCGAGCTGCTCACCGTGTTGTCGGGTGTCTACGCCGACCACCCCGAGCTCACTCACGTCGCCGGAGGATCGTGGCTGTATGCCACGAGCGCCTACAGCTCACTGTTTCCCGACATCCACGTGCGCAACGCTCGCGTTCGACGTGACCGGCACACGTTCCGGGGGATGTCGCACTGGGGCCAGTTTCTCGATCACCGCTGGAGCGTTCGAACCGACCTCGCCGACGAGTTCCGTCAACGGGTCAGTGACTGGGATGGCGGCGATCCCTGCCCGCTGTTTCCCATCAACACACTCGAAGTGAAGTCTCCCATCGAGGCCTTCGATCTTCGTCCCTGAGTCAGTGTCCGGTGCGTCCGCGGGGCCCACTTCGTCACACTCAGTGGTTGATCGATGGGCAACGGTCACGTTCCGTCCGACAAGTCCGTCCGCGGACGGACCTACTCGGCAATCGACCGTCTTACGGATGAGGGGTTTCCGACTCAATCTGTGTGAACCGCAGCATGTATCCGGCGGGATCAAGGACGGCGAATTCGGTTCGCTCGTCTGTCTGATGGGTCCGCCAGTACGTGGTTGTGTACAGCTCAACGAACACCTCAACCCCCGCTTCACGGATTCGCTCCCGCAGCGCCCGGGCGTCATCAACGAGGATCTGAAGGTTGATGCCTCGACCGTATGGATGTTCGAACGGACCCGACTCCCACGTTCCATCTTGCTCCCAGGTGCCAATCATGAGTTGGCTCTCGCCGAGCGTGAGATACGCGTGCTTGTCATCACCGCGGCGCTGTCCGACGGAGAACCCGCAGACTTCCACATAGAAGTGCAGACTGGCATCAAAGTCGGAACACCACAGCTCCGGTACCAGCGCGTTGATTCGGTCCATGCGCGACCATAATCCTCGCTGAGATCATTCGACCGCTGCGCATCGTGAAGAAAGGCAATCAATCCATGAGAATCACGATCACCAGCGTCTTTGTGGATGACCAACACGCGGCACTGGCCTTCTACACCGACGTGCTCGGGTTCGACCAGACACGGTTGACCTCTTCTGCGTTTTGCGAAACACTTCCGAAATGGAAGTTATCGAAGCACTCAAGATGGCAAACACAGAGTTCGAGACAAGGCTCCGTCAGGTCGCGCATGGGCAGTGGGATCTACCAACGCCGTGTCCAGACTGGGACGTTCGAGGCTTGACGAACCACGTGCTGCTCGGGACTCGGATGTCGATCCAAGTGCTGTCGGGCATGCCACGCGACGAAGTGATCTCGTATCTCGATGACGACATGATGGCGTCGACCGACGATCCAATCTCATGCTTTGTCGAGTTGGCAGAGCAGATGACCGAAGGGTTCGCTGCCCTCGATGGGCTGGAAGGGATCGTCGAGCATCCAGCGGGTGACTTCCCCCGCGCAATGTTCTGCGGTTTCCGAGTCGCCGATGGTGCCTGCCACGCATGGGATCTCGCCCGCGCAATCGGTGCAGATGAAACCCTAGACGTTGGGCTGGTGCAGTTCGCCTGGGATGACGCTCAGCCCCAGCGCGACATGCTTGCCGCGACTGGAATGTTCGGCGACAGCTCTTCGGGCACCGTTGCCGACGACGCTCCACTCCAAACCCGCTACCTCGACCTGATGGGCCGGCGACCCTAGGCACCGATGGACATCCCTGACTCCCACGCCCATTGCCCAGTCGGTCACGCCACCGCGCTCCTCGGTGATAGATGGTCAATCTTGATCGTCCGAGAAGCACTAGCCGGCGTGGACCGCTACGGAGACTTTCGTGACGTGCTCGGCATGTCGGACAACACCCTCACCCGCCGGCTTGCTCACCTTCAAGACGTCGGTGTGCTGGAGCGCGATGAGGCAGCCAGAGCCCGCTATCACCTCACCGAAGCTGGTCGAGAGCTCGCACCGGTCCTAGCAATGCTCGGCGACTGGGCACTGCGGTGGTTGCCCGTCGACCGGCCAATACGGGTACCACCTGCAGCTCTCCTCGAAGCGGCCGAACAACTTGGCCTCGACACCACAAACCTGTAGCCGGCCTGCGAGCGCGAGTTCATACTCAACGGACAGATTCTCTTGGCCGTCCACCAACACAGGGTCGATCTACACAACGCAGCGTCCCAGATGGCGCACATCCTCGCAGCGATCGCAGCGACTGACATCGGCTACTCGCGGACGCATACGATGCCAAGAGCTATTCGAATGGGCACCTCATGACATCCAGACAGGCCGCAATGCTGTATGCAAGAGAAGGCATCGCGTACCTCACCGCGGAGTCTCGGACCGAGGCCGGTTTCTGGATTGCGGGCTCGCCATGCCACCAACTGGCAGTCGGTCAACACCGTGCACTCGCTGAGCTCCTGCTACGAACGCTCGATGAATCGATCGACGGTGTTCCAAACCCACACCGTTTGTTCGATCCCGCCCTGAATCTGGTACGGGCCGCAGGTGTTTCCAACTTCGAGGCCTTTCTGGTGGGGACCACGGCAATTCGAGCCGTGGCGGACGGCGAGGTCGTCACGCTCACTCCAATGAACAACGCAGGGATCGAACGCGGCTTCGAGTTCTTGTCGGGTCAGTCGACAACGAGCGACAGAAGCGCTGCCGAACTGAGCGCTGCACTTGAAGTCGTCCTGCCACTGGCATCTTGATCGCCCCTTGCCTTCTGAGCTCAAAGAAGAACCGGGCGAACGCGGACGAGGCCGCCCGCAGGCGGCCTCGAACGGACACCCCACCCAAACAGCGGCTAGGAAAGTCCGGTCCGATCAGCGGACTCCACTCGGCCCGCACCAACGCAGCTCCGGCTACGCCGGAGGCTCGGGTGGAGGACCAAGTATCTGGATGTCGTGCTCGGCCGCAATACGGGCGACCCGTTCGGGATCGATTGCGCCGGGCTCGGGAAGCTCGGGAGTGGGGAGTGGCTCGCCCAGAGCGGCGACGAACCGGTCGAATTGGCCCGGCGTGGTCACCTGGAAAACTCGAGCCTCGTCGGATCGGATCTGGAACGTGTGGGGCTCACCTCGCGGCAGCCAGACAGTAGTACCCGCCCGGTGGACGGCATCGATGTCTCCGCATCCGAACCACACCTCCCCCTCGACAACGTAGAAAAGCTCGTCCTCAACGTCGTGCCGATGAAGGGGAGGCCCGAATCCGCGCGGCCCGACGAACTCCATCGCCGTCATGGCGCCTCCAGTGCGCTCCGCACTCACCTTCGTGGTCATCAGATGGTTGAGGAAGTGATAGTGATTACCATCGTCCCGCACCAGAAGATGCGGCGTCTGCAAAGTCATTCGGTTCCCTCCGTTTGATCGTTGTGACCGCCAAACTAGTGGGCCAACGGGACACGTTCGAGCCGGACCAATCAAGATTGACGTGCAGCGGCCATCCGGTCTCGACTGGTCAGTTCAGACGCGGAGGAGGCCGCCCGCAGGCGGCCTCGAACAGAATGAGATGGCGGAAGGTATGGGATTCGAACCCATCGTGACCCGGAGACCACAACAGCTCTAGAAAGCAGACGCGGACGAGGCCGCCCGCATGCGGCCTCGAACAGAATGAGATGGCGGGGCTAACGGGACGATGTTCGAACCCCTAGGGCCAACCCTCCTACCGTTGCGATCGATCTCTCGGAGGATCTCGAATCCTCAGAACGGAGGATTCTTGCCGGTCGTACATGCGGTAACACTGGTGCCATGAACCCGGTTGCTCGAGTCCAGTCGCACCCCACAGCGGCAGTTTTGGTCGGTCTGGCACTCAACTTGGCGAGCTTTGTCTGGTGGGAGGGACCCGGGCGTTCAGAAAGCTTGCAGGAGTACACCGAAAAGGTCGGCGCTCTCTATCGCCGTGACGCGATAACAACGGTGTTGTTGAGCATGCCGGGGTACGTGCTGGCGTTCGGCGGAGTTGCCGCGCTGCTTTGGCGCCGTCGTGAATCGTCCCGGTTCGCTGCATGGCTCGCTAGAGCGATCGTTGTTGTTATGGCTGCCGCAGCCGCGCTCGATCTTGCCCAAGTGGTGCTCGGTCTGGTGGGCGCTGGACTGCAAGACCTCAACTCGCCAAGCGTCGCGGTGACCTCGTGGCCAGGCGACGTGTGGTTCACCGTGTTCCTGCGGAGCCTCAACGTCTTCGTGCTCGGCTTTGTGCTGTGCGTCATCGGACTCCTTTCACTGCTCTTCCACCGCTTGCGAAGGTTCGCGGGACGCGCCAGCGTGGCAGCGAGGAGCTGACCAAGTGACAGGCGGGAGGTTCAGCCGTAGGCGTGAACGACCACCGGTTGCATTGTGACGATGACTCTCGCAGCCTCGTCGTTTGCGGGATCGGAGTAGTGATCGGCACCGATATATGCGACCTGGCAGGTTTCTAATGGGAGTCCATGCTGGCGAGTTCTGTGGACTTGAGGAGTCGGGTTCGTTGCATTGGCTGCTGATCCGTCATCAGTCGGCTGGGATCCATTGGCCTTCGGCTGCCTGGTAGGGACAGCAGACTTCGACGAGGACGCCGTTGGCGTCTGCCGCATGAAGGAACGCGAAGCTGAGCCACGGCAGAGCAGGGTCGCAGATAATCTCGTCAGTTGTAAATCGGTGTCCTTGTCGACGAAGCTCCGCAATAGCGGACGCCGTATCGGGCGGCGTAAAACAGATGTGGTGGACACCTTCGCCCTTGTCTGCGAGGCGTTCGGCTGACGGCCCCTCGCCGATTGGTTGCAGGAGTTGGATTTCACAGCCCTCGACCGAAACAAACGTCGCCAGTAGAAATCGATCGCCGCCGGCCCGAGCGGGCCCCATTCGCACGGGATCTTGCCGGGTTTGTGCGGGGTCAAGGACAGCAAGGAGGCCTTGCCATTTATCCACGGCGGCGTCGAGATCTTCAACTAGTAGACAGATGTGAGCGAGCTGTCCTGCTGGCATCGAGAGTCTCCATTCTTCTGTGGCTAACGAAGCGGCTGAATGCGACCACTGACCAGGTCGCTTCGAGCGCGGCAAAGATCCAAGCGCCCGAGGCAACTCCGTAGACGGCGGTTGCTGCGCATGCCAGGGCGAAGACGGCGATCCATTTCGGCCCTCGAGCTTCGAGGGCATAGGCGGTGACCATCGTTGCTGCCGCTGCTGCACCAAAGAGCGTCAACACTTCGTGGAGTCGCCATATTGGCTGCAGTTGGCGACAACTTCGCAGCCACAGTTCTTGATCTCTGTCAGCATCGAGACCATCGCGTCTATCCGCCCGCGCTGATCATTCAGTTCTTCGAGTTTCGACTCGACGAGTTCCCGCCATCCGCCGGCGGTGTCGTCGAGAATCAGGGCGACCTCATCGAGTGAAAATCCAGCGTCCTGAGCGCGGCGAACGAAGTTTACGCGGCCAACCGTGTCGGGACCGAAGTGGCGTTTGCCTCCGATCCTGGTTTTGGTGCTTATGAGGCCAATCTCGTCGTAATAGCGGACTGCGGATACAGCAACTTCTGCGTGGCATGCCACCTCGCCAATCGATAGAAGCTGATCGGTCACGCTAGGCCTGACATCGAAAGAATGACCTTGAGTCCGTCGGGGTTTTCGGTCGTGATCTCCAGTCGGATCGTGTCGTCGAGTCGCTCAGTCGAAGTTGAGAGCCACGAGCCGCAACAGCTCTTCTCTCGGTCGGCGAGATCTTCTATGGCGGCAGCGATACTGATCGGGAAGGTAGCTGCGACGCCGCCCTCGACATGCTCTGTCGTCAACGATAGCGCTCCGACGTCAGCCCATTCGAGACCTCGGCCTAGTACTTCGTCAGCGTCGAGAGTGCAGACGATCGCCGCTGGAAGGTCGGCAATGGGCTGGATTCGTGCGGTTTCTATGTTGGGAGTTTCCATAACGGTAACGATGCCACCTCAAGTCAACTTGAGGTCAAGGGATATTTTCGGGTTTGCGCGCAGAAAACTTGTGAAGAAGCGACCCAAGTACTGGACCGGTGGCAACCAGGTGCATGGCGTTGAACCAGAGCGTCCGTCACCCATAAACCGAGCCCGGCTTGTCTCGCTGACGGAGTCGGCCATAGGTGACTCGCTCATGTCGCCTTCTGGTTCGACCAGATTGTCCAAAGCCCACCAATTCCAACGGTGACGCCAGTGCTCGCAGCTACCACAATCGCCAAAGAACTGCCGCGTGCTCCGAACAGAGCGGTGGCTATCCAGAGCTCAATCGCGCAAAAAGAGCCGATTGCGGAGCCAATGATTGCGACGCGTCGACCAGATTGTCGGGCCCTCGCGAAAAGCCACACGGCTAGCAGCGCTAACACTGCTGGGATTTCCGTTGCGACAAGAACCCAATTTTCGTCGATCACTCCCCAGACCAACCCGAGTAGGCAGGTGATTGCGACCCAAAAGACGATTGTGCTGGGAGCGAATCCTCCA
>CALLGK010000058.1 GCA_938009905.1 uncultured Acidimicrobiales bacterium
ACGATCGACGGTGAGATCGTCATCTCGTTGAGTTCTTCGTTGATCCGGGCCCGGATGGCGAGTTCGTCGCCACCGGCGAGCGATGTGAGGAGCGGCGAGAGTTCTCGCAAGCGTTCTTTGAGCCGGTCGATCGAGGCGGCCGAAGCGGCAACAGCTCGGGGAAACCCCTTGTCGTCAAGCGTCGCCCGCACGTCTGCATCTGGCTGATCGAGCTCGTTCATCAGGGTCATGGCGACCTCGAGCGTGAGGTGAAGCTCGGAGATGTTTGACGACGCAATCTGCACAAATCCGAGCGTAGCAAAGAAACCAGTTGCGTGCGGAGCTAAAACGCTATAGAACCTTACGTGTAAGGAGCGTAGAGTTGTACAGCCCTTACGGCACTCAGGGTGGGTGTGTTCTTGTTGTCAGGAGTCGACATGACGGTCTTGCTTGCCATTGCCACAATCGCTGGCATCGGAATGATTGTTCCCCAGGTAGTCCGAATTCACCGGACTCGCTCGCTTGCTGGCGTGTCAGTCGACTGGATCGGCGTTGGACTCGCACTCAATGTGTGGTGGAGCATCTACGCCGTCGCCACCGAGCTTTCGGGCGTGCTCGCCGTGTCGATCGGGGGCATGGCCCTCTACGGCGTCATGGCGGCCCAGACGCACCGGATTGATCGGTCCGGTGTCCCACGAGTGGGGAGGGCGTCGATGCTCACAGCGAGCCTGATGCTCGCTGCACTGGTCATTGGTGGCTGGACCGGCGCAGGGGTGGCGATCGGGCTTGCCTATGCCGTGCAGTTCTCGCCAGCCACGATCACGGCGATCCGCTCAACACGGCTCGACGGCCTCTCGCTCTCGACGTGGGTGCTCGCTGCCGTCGAAGCGTTGATCTGGTTGCTCTACGGCGCGATTGAAGTCGACCCGGCACTCATCATCGGCGGCGCGGGCGGAGCCATCTGTTCGACGCTGATCGTGGTGAGAATCGTGTCGTCTGGTCGGCCCGGGCCTGAACCGATGCCAGCGGCTGGCCACGATCCATTGCGTCCGGCCGGGGTCTAACGGAGGCGATTGGAGGGAGCCCGTCAGCGAAGCAAGGTAAGCGTTTCGGTGGCCAAGCCCTCGACTCTGAGCTTGTACTGATCGGTGTCGACGGAGTCGTCGCCCATCACACCTTTGAGGTATCTGGCCAGCACGCCTTCGACGATGGCGGCAAGTCGCCACGACTGGAACGCCCGGTAGTACTCGACGTTGGCGACCTCAAAGCCCGTTTGTTCGCAGTACGCGTCAACCATCTGCTCTCGAGTCCAGAATCCCCCCGCCTCGGTGGCCGCTCCGGCCGGCCCTTCCTGCATTGCTTCACCTGGTTGCGACCAGTTGTTGAGCAAGTAACCCACGTCGGCGAGAACGTCGCCGAGCGTGCAGAGCTCCCAGTCGAGCACCGCGTCAACCGATCCCGTGACTGGGTTCGACAACATGTTGCCGAGCCGGTAGTCGCCGTGCACGATGCCGGTGTAGTGCTGCTCTGGCTTCGCCTCGACGAGGAGCTCGTAGGCCTCTTCCATCTGTGGCAGCTCACGCGTCTTCGACTTCTCCCATTGGGTGCGCCAGCGCTTGAGTTGCCGGTCGAGGTACGCCTCTTTGCGGCCGAGGTCGCCAAGGCCCACGTCGTCTGGATTCGTGCGGTGCAGGTCGGCGAGCACCTTGACGACGGCTTCGCTCAACGTCGAACGAATGTCGCCCTCGGGAAGGCTGGCGTCTGTGTCCTCAGAGGTATGCAACACCACGCCATCGACGTACGACATCACGTAGAAGGGCGCGCCATTGACCGCCTCGTCCTCGCACACACCGAGCGCGCGGGGCACCGGCACCGAGGTTTGGCCGACGCCCGAGATGATCTTGTACTCGCGGGCCATGTCGTGGGCGGTGGCGAGCACTGATCCCAGTGGTGGGCGGCGCAGCACAACGCGAGCGCCGTCCGAGCCGGTGACCGCGAAGGTGAGGTTTGAGTGTCCGCCGGTGATGAAGTCGAACGTGAACGGCCCGACCGCGCCGTCGATGTTGGCGCTTAACCACTCGCTGACTGGTTCGGCGTTGATGGCCCGACTTGGATCGTTTGTCGGTTCAGTGTCAGTACTCAAGAGGAGGCTCCGGTAGTGGGTTCGACGCGGTCGGCTCGCAACTGCTTGCGGCGAACCTTGCCAGCATCGTCGCGCAGTGGCTCGTCAACGAACTCGAAGGTGCGAGGAATCTTGTAGCGAACGAGGCGATCGGCCAAGAACTCGAGCAGCTGCGCCTCGAGCCCATCTGTCGATACCCCAGCCGCCGGCTGCACGATGGCGTGGACCGTCGAGCCTTTGTCTTCGTCTGGCAGGCCGATGGCGGCAGATGACTGCACCAAGGGACTCTCACCGAGCGCGGCCTCGATTTCGGCCGGATAGATATTCGCGCCGCCCACAAGAATCATGTCGCTGCGCCGGTCGGCAAGGTAGAGGTAGCCGTCTTCGTCCATCCAGCCGATGTCGCCAAGGCACTCCCAGTCGCCCATCTTCTCTGCCTCGGCACCGAGGTAGTGATAGGTGGGGGTGTCGCGCCCGACAGCCCGCATCCACACCCCGCCCGTCTCGCCGGCTGGGAGTTCGTTGCCGTCGTCGTCAAAGATCCGAATCTCGCCCGAGATCGGTCTGCCAACCGAGCCGCGGTGAGCCAGCCATTCCGTGCCAGACAGCATCGTGGCCGACTGTCCTTCTGTGCCGCCGTAGAGCTCCCAGAGAACCTCAGGCCCTATCCAGTCGAGCCACACGTCTTTCAGCCATTGCGGACACGGCTCAGCGAGGTGCACGGCCCGTTCAAGCGACGACAGGTCGTAGGAGAACTTGACGTCGTCTTCGAGCTTCCACATTCGCTGCATCATGGTTGGCACCAGGTAGAGCGCCGTGGTGTTGAAGTGCTCGATGGCGGCCAGGGTGCCCTCGGCGTTGAAGCGGGGGAGCACCACCGTGTGGGCCCCGGCCAGCAGATTGACGAGCGACCAGCTCAGCGGACCGTTGTGGTAGAGCGGGCCCGGAATGAGCATGGTGCCGCCTGGCCGCACGCCGAACGCTTTGCCGAGGCTCTCCGTCCCAACGCTGAGGCGCGACGGGTCGCCGGACACGATGAGCTTTGGCCTGCCCGTCGAACCGCCAGATGTTGGCGCCTTCCACGCCGGAGACACCGTGTCTGGCAGCGGGCTGCCGTCGATCTCGTCACCGGGGCGGAACCCCAGCGGGACAGTCTGTCGACCACCGGCTTCCTCGACGCCCACAACCACCTTTGCGTCGGCGAGATCGATGATGGCCTCAAGCTCTCGAGTGGGAAGGCGTGACGACACCGGCTGGGGAATCGCGCCGACCTTCCAACAAGCTGCAAAGGCAACCACGAACTCAATCGAGTTGGGCTCGGCGATGGTCACAAAGTCGCCGTGCTCCACACCAAGACTCAGCAGATGTCGCCCCATGCGGTTGGCGGCGACGTCGAACTCAGCGAACGTGAGTGTCTCAGATTGGTCGGTCGTCCCGACCGTCAATGCCGCCTCATCACCAATCGTCTCAGCAAGAAACGTGAGATGAGCGGCATGACTTGGCAACGTTGGCGGTTGTTCCGTCATGGGTCGACGTTACGACCGCCCGTCGAATGCGACAAAACGGCCGGGGCGGCTCACCGCCTGACACCACCGGGTGTGCTCGAATGGCCTACCGTCGAGGGGTACAGAGAGGAGACGGAGCCATCAGAACAGTGAGGTCGAACCTCCTTCTCGTTGTGCTCGTTGTCGTCGCCATGCTGGCCTCGGCATGTTCGCTTTCTGATGCGCTGACGCTTGAAGATCCCAACGACACTCGTCCCGAGAACCAGCGCAACGGCGCAGACGAGGATGAGTCCGATGATGGCGCCGAGGGCGAGGGAGCGGACGACGACGAGTTCCCCGGCGGTCAGCTGGAAGAAGACGTCTTTCCGAACAATCCAGGGCCGGGCCAGGGCTTTCAGGTGCCCGGTCCGCATCCGGCGCTCGCCGAGCTTCCCGGCCAGCTAGCGGTCACAGATGGTGCAGACGTTGTCGTGGTGCGACCCAACGGCACCGAGCGCCGCATCGTTGATGGCGCGTCGCTGCGAGAGGTCGTGGCCAACCAACCAGTCTGGTCGCCGAGCGGCGCGTTGTTGGCGTGGACCGCAGTCGGTCGCGATCAGCAGTCGGTGATGGTGCTTGAGGCGTCTCAGGCTGAACCGTTGGTGAGCGATGCGCCTGGCTCACCCGTCTACTACCTCCAGTGGAAACCCAACGATCTCGGTCTTGTGTTCTTGCGCAACGGCGAGACCGGCGGGGTCGAGGCGGGCACGCTCTCTCCCGGCGACCCTGTGGTGCCCTTCTCGAACGGGCAGCCGTTCTTTGTGTCGTGGGGCCCCAACAGTGATTTGCTCGCCGCTCACGTCGGCAATGCTCGTGGGGAGCCGGGAACGCTGTCGCTGTTCGAGCCCGTGCTCGGCGGATCCTCGACGCCGCTGCTGAGCGAGACCGCTCCGTTCGGCCCTCCGGCATGGCTCAACGAAACGTCGCTGCTCGCGGTGAACGACGAGGGGCTGGTGCGGATCGATATCGAGACTCGCGAACAGACTGTGTTGGTCGGTCTGACCTCGCCCGTGCAGTTTGTGGTGAGCCCAGACGGTGCTCGTGTGGCGTATCGAGGTCGTGACGCCGATTCGACGTCGCCCGACCCGCCACCGCTCCGGGTGCTCGACCTTGCGGCCGGCGAGTCGGTTGTCGTGCTCGAGACTGACGCACTGGCGTGGGAGTGGAGCCCGGACAGCCAGCGACTCGCCGTGTTGACCACAGCAGCCACGCTCGCGGGCGGCGGCGTGTCGCAAATCGGTGTCCCGGCTCAGCAAGACGAGGAGCAAACCGGTCGCTTCCAGTGGGCGTTCTGGGCCAGTGACGGACCGTCCGGCACCTTCTACGGCGCCACGCCAGCTCACGAACCATCGTCCATCGAGGCCACGTCGTACCTGCCGTTCTTCGAACAGTACGCACAGAGCCATCACCGGTGGTCACCAGATAGCTCAGCGTTCGCCTTTGCCGGGTCGCTCACGGCCCCCGACGGTGAGACGTTCAGCGGGATCTACGTGCAGATCGCCGAAGATCCATCGACCTTCTCGTACATCGGCGACGGTGAGCACGTGACGTGGTCGACGTCTGGACTTGCTGCCGGCATCAGCCCTGCCTGAGACTCAGGCCAGATGAGCGACGACCAACGAGCCCGACAGGGCAGCCAGAAGATCAACCACGAGCAGCTCTGCTGGTGGCTGTTTCTTGCCAGCTCTGTGTTTTTCGTCATCGTGGCCCTGCGCGACGGCGACATTCTGTCGATCATGGGCGCTGCGCTGTTCTTCGCCGCCGTCGTGGTCTACCTGGTGGGGGAGCGTCGATGATCCACTTGGCGCAGTTCCTCATTCACGGCCCGACGTATCACAGCCATGCCATGTGGCGGCACCCGCGCACCGATTGGGACAACACCAGCTGGGCTCGGCCCGAGCTGTATCAACACATCGCCAAGGTGTGCGAGCGCGGCCTGTTCGACATGGTCTTCTTCGCCGATCTCAACTACATCTCAGACACCTACACCGGCACGCTTGATCCGGCCTTGCGCTATGCCTCGCAGGCGCCAGAGCACGATCCGATTCCCCTGCTGTCGTTCATGGCCGCCGTTACCGAGAAGATCGGGTTGGCCGCCACGTTTTCGACCAGCCACCACCATCCGTTCTACGTCGCAAGGCTGTGGGCCACGATCGACCATCTCACTCGGGGCCGGGCTGGCTGGAACGTCGTCACGTCGCTCAACCACAACCAAGCCGCCAACTACGGCGAAGAGCGCGAAGACTCAGACCGGCGCTACGACAAGGCTCACGAATTCGTCGACGTGTGCAACAAGCTATGGAGCAGCTGGGACGAGGACGCCGTTGTCATGGACGCCGCGGAGGGCGTGTTTGTTGACTCGACGAAGGTGCAGCGCATCGAACACGAAGGCGAGTTCTACCGCTCTCGTGGACCGCTCAACGTGGTCCGCTCACCCCAGACCGGACCGGCAATCTTGCAGGCCGGCACCTCTCCGAAGGGCAAGGAGTTCGCGGCTCGCCACGCCGATGCCATCTTTGCCATTCAGCCAAGGGCGGTTGACGCCGCGGCGTTGCGCACCGACATTCGGGAGCGGGCGGCAGCTGCTGGCCGCGACCCCGATCATTGCAAGCTGCTCTTCGGCGCCCAGCCCGTGATTGGCGAGAGCGAGGCCCACGCGGTCGAGTTGGTTGAAGAGCACAACGAACTTGTGCCGCTTGAAGCAGGCATGACAATTCTGTCGGCTCATCTCGACTTCGACTTGTCGACGCTTGACCCTGATGAGCCAATGGCCGAGCGCACCGAACCAGAGCTGCAACGGATGCGCACCCGCTATCTCAACACAGATGGGTCGTCGATGACCGTGGCCGAGGTGGCGCAGAAGCACGGCCAGAGCGTTGGCATTCCCCAGTTCGTTGGCACCGCGTCGTCGGTGGCCGACCAGATGGAAGCCTTCGTTGATGA
>CALLGK010000059.1 GCA_938009905.1 uncultured Acidimicrobiales bacterium
CACCTGTTCAGCCGCGCCCAGCAGATCGCCCGAGACGCCGCCGATCTTGCGCCAGGCCCACAACCCCACGAGGGCGGAACCTGCCGCGACCGCTGCCACCGGCACCGGAGCCCACGCACCAAACGCAACGACGGCAGTTGCGACGCCAACAACAACGCCAAACAGAGCGATGCCGGGGCGAAGGGTGCGGGTGTAGTCAGCCCCCAGCCCGTCTTGGCGGGCGGTTGGTGCGAGCGCCATTAACGCAACGGCACCGGCTCGCCCGAGACTGTGAGCGCACACGAGGGTGAGAGCTGCGTCCCACCCGCTCAGCGGAGCAAGGGCCGACACCTTCAGCAGGCTGATCAGCACCAACGACAACACGCCAAAGGTGCCGTGGCGCGAGTCCTTGAGAATCTCGAGCCGCCGCTCGACGGTCCAACCACCGGCGAGGGCATCAACACTGTCGGCCAACCCGTCTTCGTGGAAGCCGCCGGTTGCCAGCGCCGTCACGATGAAGGCCAACACTGCGGCCGTGAGTGGATTGACGAGCTCACTTGCTCCGACATAGACGGCGGCACCGATCGCTCCAATCGCGATGCCGACAGCGGGAAACCATCCGACGGAACGGGTGAGCCCAGCCTGATCCTCGGGATGTGTGCCGCCCGGAAGTCGAGTGAGAAATGCGAGCGCGGTGCGGAACCCGGTCACGTCGATTCGCTACGGCGCCGGATGAAGAGCAGGAGTCCGATGGCGCCGATGAGTGAGCCGAGGAAGCCGGTGCCGGCGATGTCGAACCCGTCACCGGTGATGAGATTGGCGATGGTGCCGCCAACAAGGGAGCCAGCGATGCCCAGCGCAACGGTGCCGATGCAGCCGAGGTCGGGGTTGTCGCGCACGAGCCACTTAGCCAGCACCCCGATGATGAAGCCGCCGATGATCCAGCTCAGAACTCCCATGGGGCAAGTCTCGCAGAACCGAGGCTGATTCCTCCCACCAGCCTGTTGACCCAGTGGTTTCACTGCGCAGGCTTGCGATAGTGGCGGTGTGGCACCCACACGACACCAGGCGGCGGCGATCTGTACTCCAGGTCTCGAGAAGATTCTCGAGGCCGAGATGTCCGCGCTCGGGCTCAAGCCGAAGCCCGGAAGCCGCGGTGTCGTCGAGTTTCGAGCCAACAACCGGCAGCTGTATGCCGCCAACCTGTGGCTGCGCACAGCGTCCCGGGTGCTGGTGCGGATCGGTTCGTTCAAGGCAACCGACTTCGAACACCTGCAGCGACGGGCCGAGGAAATCGATTGGGCGTCGTGGATTCCCGACGGCCATGCCCCCGAGTTCCGTGTCACCTCCAACAAGTCGGCCCTGTATCACACCTCCGCAATCGCTCAGCGTTTGCATCAGCTCGTTGGCCCGCCCTCGCTTGGCGAACCGGTGCAGCCCTTCGTGATTCGATTCGACCGCGACATCGCCACGGTGTCTGTTGACTCCGGCGGCGTGCCACTCAGCCATCGAGCCTGGCGCACCGAGCTCGGCGTTGCCCCGCTACGCCCCACGATGGCTGCCGCCATGCTTTTGGCCTCAGGGTGGGACGGCACCACATCGCTCATCGATCCATTCTGCGGGTGTGGCACGATCGCCATCGAAGCTGCCCTGCTCGGTCGGAAGCTCCCGCCGGGAGGCGACCGTCAGTTTGCGTTCCAATCGTGGCCCGACTTCGAACCGGGTGCATGGGCCAGCGTGAACGGAGCGGCCAAAGGCATCGAATTGCCAGACGGCGTCTCCATCGAAGCCTTCGATCGCGACCCAACAGCGGTTGCGGCGACGCAGAACAACGCAAAGCGGGCAGGAGTCGGCGGTGACATCACGGCCGAGAAGCGACTTGTCAGCCACCTCACCGGTGACGAGGGAACGGGTCTGATGATCACCAACCCTCCCTATGGCAAGCGGGTCGGCGATGGTGATCTCGAACCGCTCTACAAACGAGTTGGCGCGGTCGTTCGCGAACGACGACCCGAGTACGACCTCACGATCGTGGTGTCCGATCGCAAGCTTGGTCGCGTGCTCGACGGACGGCTCAAGCCCCTTGCTCGATTCGGACACGGCGGGCTCAAGGTGAGCGTGCTCAACCGGCCTGGCGGAACTCCAGCACCAGCTGATCAGGCCCGGCAAGCGTCAGCTGATCTCCCTGACGGCGCCACGTCGTAACTGCTTCGAGGCCTTCGACAATCTCGTCTTCGAGCGCCTGCTGGTCGTCGTCGCACGGTTGATTCGTCGTGCCAGGAATCGTGAACGACAGCGCACCGTCGTCGTCGACGCTGAAACTGCCCAGCACGGTGTGACAAATCGTGTCGGCCGAGATCGACGCTGCGCCAAGGTCGATCTCCATCACCAGTTCGGCATCGTCGAGCTCGCCGGCGCTGGTTGAGAACGACGAGAGCCGCCACGTGCCTTCGATCGCATCGCCTTCGGTGAGCGAGGGCGCGGTTTCGCCGCACGCAGCCAGAACGGCGAGCGCACCAAGGGCAACGACGCCGCGAATGGCCATTCGCGACGTTTCGGTGCTCGGGGAGCGAAGCGATGTGTGCCTGACAGCCACGGGCGGCACCGTATCTGGAACCACTGTGAGGGTGTCCTAGCAGTACTCTTCGCTGATGCCTTTGCCTCCTGTTGCGCCGTGGATGCACGACGCGCAGCATCCTGGTCACGTACCTGACCGGTACGTTCGCCCCACCTCGCTCGACGACGCGCTTGCTCTGCTCGCCAGCCTCGGTGACGAGGCGAGGTTGATCGCGGGCGGCACCGACCTCATGGTCGAACTCGACCTTCGAGTGTCTGACCCGTCGACGCTCGTCGACCTCACCGGCATCGCTGGCCTCGATTCGATTGAAGAAGACAGCGATCGAATCGTGCTCGGTCCGCTCGTCACACACAATCAGGCGGCGTCGAGTGCCATCACCATCGGCGGTGCCTTGCCCCTCGCTCAGGCGGCCCTCGAAGTTGGATCGCCAGCCCTGCGCAATCGGGCCACCGTGGTGGGCAACGTGGCAACGGCGAGCCCGGCGAACGACACGATCAGTGCGCTTCGAGCCCTCGATACCGACGTGCTGATCCGATCAGCAACTGAAACTCGCACCGTCGACTTGGCCGACTTCCACACCGGCGTGCGCCGTACCGATCTCGGAGTGGGCGAGATGGTCACGGGTCTGTCGATTCGGTCGCTTGCCAAAACGGATCGCGGTGTGTTTCTGAAGCTTGGCCTTCGTCGGGCGCAGGCCATCTCGGTTGTGCACCTCGCCGTTGTGCTTCGCACTGGCGCCGATGGTTCGATCACCGAGGCTCGGATCGCGTTGGGCAGCGTTGCTCCCACGATCGTGACCATGCCTGAAGCTGAGGCCTATTTCGTCAACCAGCGCCTTGGGTTTGGCGACCTGAGCACGGCAGTGATCGATGCCGTCGCCGAGCAGTGTCGCGACGCGGTGTCACCCATCGACGACGGGCGGGCCACCGCCGATCATCGAAACGATCAGGTGGCCGTGATGGTGCGCCGAGCGCTCGCCGCGCTCAACGACGGAACCCACGACGCAGCACACCCGAGCTCGATACCCATGCTCGGCGGTCCGGTCGTTTCGGCGGCAAGCCCGGCCGCGAACCAGGTTGATGTGTCACCGGGCGATGCGTTGACGGCCACGATAAATGGCACCGAGGTGTCTGCGCCCGCCACAGGGTCGACGATGCTCGACTGGCTCAGAGAACGAGCAGACCTCACGGGCACAAAGGAGGGCTGTGCCGAAGGGGAGTGCGGTGCGTGCACCGTGTATCTCGAAGGCACGTCGGTGCTCAGCTGCCTCGTCCCTGATGGACGTGTTTCTGGCGCAACGGTCGTGACCATTGAAGGGTTGGCTGACGCGATGAGTGACACGGCGGCCAACACAGCTGCCGACACAGACCGCGCCAACCTGCACCCGATGCAGCAAGCGTTTATCGATCGTGCGGCCGTGCAGTGTGGCTACTGCATCCCGGGATTCGTGATGTCGGCGGCTGCCCTCCGTCCGGACGAGGCTGGCGACACTGCGGCTCGCAAGCTTGGTCTCTCCGGCAACCTGTGTCGCTGCACCGGCTATTACGCCATCGAGCGAGCCGTCGACGACACCGCATCTGCCGTTGGCGATGCTGCTGGCGGTGGCGCTGGGGCTGCGGGAAGTGTCTCGTGACGCTCGGATCATCGCAACGCAAGCCCGATGCCCACGGCAAGGTCACCGGCTCTGCCATCTACGCCGGCGACATCGACACCGATGATCAGCTCGTGGCCAAGGTGCTGTTCACCAACGAGCCCCATGCACGCATCACCAAACTCGATACGACTGCGGCCGAGGCCATGCCCGGTGTCGCAAGCGTGATCACGGCCGCCGACGTTCCGGTCAACGAGTACGGCCTCACGATGTTCGACCAGCCGGTGCTCATCGGGCCAGAGGCCTCAGGTCGTTCTGACGTGCCGCACGATGTCTCCCGATGGGAAGCCGATCATCTGGCGATCGTGGTCGCTGAGAGCATCGAAGAAGCCGATGCCGCAGCGGCCAGCATCATCGTCGAGTGGGAACAGCTCCCGCTGGTGCCAGACATCGACGCGGCAATGGCTGATGACGCCCCGCTGATTCACCCAGAGCATCCGGCTCAGTCGAACGTCTATCACCATCTCGTCATTCGCAAGGGCGACGTCGCGGACGCCTTTGCCGAAGCCGACGTGGTTGTTGAGGGCACCTACGAGCTGCCGTACCAAGAACACGCCTACCTCCAGACAGAAGCGGCGCGGGGATACGTCGACGATCAGGGTCGCATCACGGTCGAGACCGCAGGTCAGTGGACCCACGAAGATCGTGAACAGATCGCCCACGCGCTTGGCGTTGACGACGAGCAGGTTCGAGTGATCTATCGAGCCATCGGCGGAGCGTTCGGTGGCAAGGAAGACATGAGTCTTCAGATTGTGGTGGCCCTGGCCGTTGCGAAGCTTCGCGACCTCGGCATCACGCGCCCGGTCAAGGCTGTGTGGAATCGCGAAGAGTCGATCGTTGGCCACCACAAGCGTCATCGCGGCCGGGTGACCACCCGCTGGGCCGCTCGAGACGACGGGACGATTCTGGGTGTGGAGGCCACCGGCCACCTCGACGCCGGTTCGTACAACTACACCTCCAACAAGGTGCTTGGGAATCTGCATCTCACGGTTGCAGGGCCCTACGAGATTCCGAACGCGCAGATCGACTCGTATGCCGTCTACACCAATGCTGTACCGGGTGGTGCGTTTCGAGGGTTCGGAGGTCCGCAGGGCTGTTTCGTGTCCGAGAGCCAAATGAACAAGCTGGCTGAGGCCACTGGTATCGACCCCGTTGAGGTGCGTCGCCGTAACACGCTTCGAGACGGCTCGATTGGTATCACGGGCACCGAGATGCCGCCGGGTGTCAGCCTCCCCGAGGTGATCGATGCGTGCGCAGATGCCGCCAACTGGTCAGAACCTCTTGGCGACCCGCAGCCCATCGCGGCCTTCGCCTCGCTCCCGGCAACGGCGTCAACCGTGCGTCGGGGCCGTGGCTTTGCCTGTGCCTACAAGAACATCGGCTTCTCGTTTGGCTTCCCCGAACGAAGCGAAGCCGAGATCGTGCTCACCGGACCCGAGGGCGCTGAAGAGCCTGATGCAGCTCAGTTGTTTCTTGCCGGCGCAGATGTTGGCCAGGGTGCACACACCGCGTTCGTGCAGATGGCAGCAGAAGCAACGGGGCTTCCTTTCGACGCGATCGACCCGGAGTTTTCCGACACCGCCTCGTCTGGCGACTCGGGTTCTGCCTCGGCATCTCGCCTCAGCTGGATGACCGGCAATGCCATCTTGGGCGCAGCTGAAGAGGCCGACAAGGCGTGGCGCGATGGCGAGCGGCCAGCGCGCGGTCACTTCCGCTACACGCCACCGCCAACTGAAGCGCTCGACCCGGATGGAGCACCGACCGTTCCAAACTTTGCCTACGGCTACGTGGCCGAAGCCATCGATCTTTCGGTCGACGTTGAAACCGGTCACATCGTGGTTCACGACGCCGTTTGTGCCATCGATGTCGGGCGAGTCATCAACCACGATCTGGTTGTTGGCCAGGTCGAAGGCGCGGTGGTGCAGGCCCACGGCTACGCCCTGTCTGAGAACTTGCAGGTCGTCGATGCCCGCATCGTCAACCCCCGGTTCAGCGGCTACTTGATTCCAGGCATTGGCGACGTGCCAGACGATGTCCGCACGGTGTTGCTCGAAATTCCCGACCCTCGAGGTCCGTTCGGCGTTCGCGGGATGGCCGAGATGCCGCTTATGCCCTACGCCCCAGCGATTTCTGCTGCGCTCCACGATGCAACGGGTGTGTGGTTCGACGAGTTCCCCCTCACCCCCGGTCGAGTCCGAGCCGCCCTCCGTTCCTAGGTGTCGCGCTCCGCTCCTTCCTAGGGGTCAGGTACAAAACGTCACGCTGTTCAACCCGACGGCGAAATGTGTCGATGAACGGGCGTGGCATTGGCCCAACGCACGCTCGGCAAACGCACCGCTGACCAACCAGAGTCAGGCGGGCCTTGGCGCGCCCCAGAATCTGGACGGCCTCGTCGGTTGTACGAACTCGACATCTTGCGGTTCTTGGCCGCCCTTGCGGTTGTGTTCTTCCACCTCTCCTACACGAGCACCGGCGGCGCCATCTTTGACCGGCTCGACGTGGTGAGCCGCTACGGCTACCTCGGCGTCGACGTGTTCTTCATGATCAGCGGGTTCGTGATCATGATGAGCGCCCGCGGATCTGGAGTCAGACGCTTCGCCGCCAATCGCTTCATCCGCCTTGTGCCCACCTACTGGCTCGGCATCTTGCTCACCGCAGCGATCGCCTCCGCGCTTGGCACCAGCGTGAGCCTTTCGAAGGTGCTCATCAACTTCACGATGTTGCAGACGGTTGTGGGCTCAGACCATCTCGACGCGGCGTACTGGTCGCTGCTGTACGAAGTTCGCTTCTATGCCCTTGTGGCTGTGGTGATTCGACTCGGCCTTCTGAAGAAGATCGAAGAGATCTTGCTTGGATGGTCGGTGATCTCGGCGGTCGGGATGGTGGTCGAGCTGCCAGGACTCGTTCGTGCTCTCCTCATGACGAACTACGCCCACTACTTCATTGCCGGCATGCTGTTTGCCCTCATCAAGGAAGACCGTCAGATCGATCTACGACGAGGTCTTCTTGTGGTGCTCTCGGCCTGCCTTGCCAGCCAGTACGGGGCAGCCAACGCGACTGCGCTTCAAGAGGGTTACGGCGACGAATTCTCGACGCTTGCTGTGCGCATCGTGATCGGTCTGTTCTTTGTTCTCTTTGCGGTCATCTCGTGGACCGGCATTCCGCAGATCAAGGGCAAGATCTTTGTGACGCTTGGTGCGATGACGTACCCGCTGTACCTCATCCATCAGCTCATTGGCTTCAGCATTTTCGTTCGCTGGGGTGCTGATCCGGCCCTGATGCTGGGTGTTGTCGTGATCGGCATGATCGCTGCCTCGCATGTCATTGCGAAGTACTTCGAGGCCCCGCTCGGTCGTTGGGCTCGCAAAGCGATCCCCGCCAGCTGGTAGGCGGCAGAGGGGCCGCCAAGTCCCCGCTAAACCTGGGCCGAAAACGCGCCGATTCTTTGGGACGATGACCGCACCGGCGACGAGGACGAACAGAACGGGCAGTGTTTCTGCGCCCCAGACCGTCCAGGCCGCCGCGCCCCGAAAGACGGGCCGCATCCACGAACTCGATGTGCTGCGCTTCTTCGCCGCGTTCGCGGTGGTCGTGCATCACTATCACGAGCACCTCTTCGGTTGGGGCCAGACCATGCTTGGCATGGCCGATCCGATCTCCCGCTTTGGTTACCTCGGCGTCGAGCTGTTCTTCATGATCAGCGGCTTTGTCATCTTGATGAGCGCCGAGGGTCGAACAACCAAGCAGTTCGCCATCTCGCGATTCGTGCGGCTCTACCCCACCTATTGGCTTGCCATCGGACTGACCACGGTCGTGATGGTTGCCACCGGTGCCGGCCCACCAATCGGTGACGTTGTCGCAAACCTCACGATGCTGCACACCTACCTCGGTGTGGAGCACCTCGACGGTACGTACTGGTCGCTCGTGGTCGAGATGCGCTTCTACCTACTCATGGCCATCGCGATTCGGCTGGGGCTCCTCGATCGCATCGAGGACCTACTGCTTGGATGGATGTGCTTCGCCGCCGTGCGGCTTCTCGTGCAACCACCGGACTTCATCGATCAGCTACTGCTCTCTCGGTACGCCCACCTGTTCATCGCTGGTGCGGTGTTCTACCTCGTCTGGCGCGACCACGCCTTCACCGGCCGTCGGGTCGGTCTGCTGGTGCTCGCCGTCGTGCTCGGTGTGCGCTACGCCGGCTTTGATGCGGCCGAGCGGGCCATCGACCACAGCGCGTCGTTCCCCAGCTGGCAGCCGCGGGTTGCCGTGGTGTTGTTCTTCGCCACCTTCCTCGTCATCTCGTGGAACGGCATCCCCGGCTTGCGCGGCCGCAACCTCGCCACCCTCGGCGCCATCACCTATCCGCTGTACCTGTTGCACCACATGATCGGCCGTCGCCTTTTCGAGGCCTGGAACGCCGAGCCGTACGTGATGCTCGTGGTGATGACGGCAGGGATGGTGCTGGTCTCGCACCTCATCGCCCGCTACTTCGAAGCTCCAGTTGGCCGGACGTTGAAGAAGAAACTCACCCCGTAACGCAGGGTGGAAACAGCCAGTCGCTTCGGCGGCATAGGGTTGCAGGAATGAGCGAACACGGGATCACACCTGGACTGGTGTGCGGCCACCACCACTTGTATTCAGCGTTAGCCCGTGGGATGCCGGCGCCGCCAAAAACCCCTTCGAAATTCACTGAGATCCTTGAGCAGGTCTGGTGGAGGCTCGACACCGCGCTCGACCTCGAGATGCTCGAATGGTCGGCCAAGCTTGGTGCGCTCGAGGCGCTGGAAGCGGGCTGTACCGCAATCGTCGACCACCACGAATCACCAAACGCCATCGAGGGCAGCCTCAGCGTGATTGCCGACGCCTGCGCCGAGGTGGGCGTCAGAGTCGTCTGTGCCTACGGGGTGACCGATCGACACGGTCCAGAAGGAGCTGCAGCTGGCCTGGCCGAGAACGATCGCTTTCTGAGTGAAGGCGGTCGGGGCATGGTTGGGCTGCACGCTGCCTTCACCTGCGAACCGGGCACGATCGATGCCGCGATCGCGTTGGCAGACAAGCACGACGTGGGCGTTCATGTGCACGTTGCCGAGGGCCCAGTCGATGCCGGACAGGGTGCGGCGCTCGCCCGCCGATCTCGCCCGAACTGGTTGCTCGTTCACGGTGTCCACCTGCCAGACGGGATCGAGTTCGCTGGCACGCTGGCTCACAACCCTCGCTCCAACATGAACAACGCGGTGGGCTACGGCCATCCGTCTCGATTCAACAGCCCCGTCGTGTTGGGAACAGACGGGATCGGCGCAGACATGCTCGACGAGTTCAGACTGGCCTTCGGGAAACTGCGCGAACACAACGTGGAGGTTGCACCCGACCTGCCATGGATGTGGCTGGAAAACGGTTGGCAGCTTGTGCCAGAAGCACAAGACGACGTGGTCACGTGGAGCTATCCGTCGATGACGGCGTGGCATCTGGCGTACACCCCTGGGGTGCGTCCGATCGACGTGATCGTCGATGGCAAGAAGCTGCTCGAAGACGGCGCAGCAACCCGCGTCGACGGCGCAGAGATCCGAGCCAAAGCTGCTGAGCAGGCGGCTCGGCTCTTCGAGAAGCTCTAGCTCACGCCTGGCCTGGGGCCCACAGTCACGGCGTGCTCGAGCGGTTGTTCCACCACAACCAGCTTCCGATTCCCAGCGGGATCGGAAGGACGAAGCTCACGAACCGAAACAGCAAGACCGCAGCAACAACGGGAACCTCGATGCCGTCTTGGCCTGAGGCGACGAGGGCCGCTGTCAGCCCGAGTTCCATGATGCCGATGCCGCCCGGCGTGATCGGCACAGCGGTAACGAGTCGGCCAAAAGCAAACGCGGCGAGAATCGCTGCGGCTGAGAGTTGCGCGCCGGTGACCCCAGCGCCACGAATGCAAACACCAAGCAACACGGCGAGGTTGAGATGGCCCAGCAGCGTCCAGAACGTGAGCAGCCGCCAGCGTTCGTGGAGGAGCTCAAGCGTTGCCTGCCGCCAGCGTTCGACCTGTTCTGGTTTGACGAACCGACGCAGCGGCCTCGTGAGGCGAGCCGCAACAGAAGGTGAGCCGGCCACGACCATGAGGACGCCAACCGCACCGATCAGCAACACGATGCTCACGACGGTGGCTTGCACGAGTCCACCCGTGACGGGCTGGCTCGTGGCCAACCACGCCAGCGCAACCGCAGGCATCGCCAACTTCACGATGATGTCCCATACTCCGGTCAGGATGATCGAACGAGCAACGGCGTCTGTTGTGTGCCCCCACGATCGGTACATCGCCGTTGTGAGCCCAATCGCCATTGCACTCCCGCCCGGCACAACATTGGTGAGCGCCGACGTCGCCCAATCGGCAATCGCTGCTCGCTTCACGCTCAGGCCGGGCAGTGCAGCGACCTGTGACGTGGCCGGAGCCAAAAGGTTGAGCACGGCCACGACGCCGAGCGGCAGAAGCCACGATCTCCGGAAGCCGGCGATCACGTCGCGGACCTCGCCGTAGTCAGCGATGCGGGGTAGCGCCACTACAAACACGACGATGGCGATGACGACACCGATGGTTTGTCTGAGCCGTCGGCGGCCGGTCGTCGGCCGACGGGACGGCTCGGCGAGTTCGGTCGCCGTTGGGGGGTCGCCAGCGGACACGTGCGAACTCTATTGCCTGAGGCTCGTAGAATCGTTGGGTGCAGGCACCACCCAAGAGCACTGACGGGTTCGAGATGGACGACGTCGAACGACGACAAGATCTTCGCCGTATGAAGATCGTCGCTGGCTCGTTGCTGGTGCTCGCCGCGATCGTGTTCATCATCGCTCGAGGTCTCGAAGAGTCGAATGGCTGGGCTGGCTACGTTCGCGCAACTGCCGAGGCCGCCATGGTGGGTGCCCTCGCCGACTGGTTCGCCGTCACGGCGCTGTTCCGCCACCCGCTCGGACTCCCCATTCCTCACACCGCCATCATCCAGAAGCGCAAAGACCAGATCGGTGAAAGTCTCGGTGGGTTCGTTCAAGAGAACTTCCTCACGCGAGAGATCGTGACCGAACGGCTGCAAGGCGCCGACTTGGCCAAGCGAATTGGCAGCTGGCTGCGGGAGCCCGAAAACGCATCGACCGTCGGCGCCCAAAGCGCAGCGGTTGTGTCAGGCATCACCGAGGTGCTGAAGGACGAGACCGTGCAGCACGGCATGGACCAAGTGGTGACGTCTCGCGTGAAGTCGATTCCCATCACACCGCTCGTCGGCAAGGCCGTCGATGTGGCCATTGAGGGTGAGCACCACCAACGGTTGCTCGAAATGACGCTGGTCGGCATGTCCAACTTCATGGACGAGAACCAGAACACGTTCCGGTATCGGCTGGCCGAAGAGTCGCCGTGGTGGGTGCCCGAGACGGTCGATGATCGAGTGTTCGACAAGATCTATGAAGCGGTGGCTCGGTTTCTTGTTGAGATTCGCACGCAACCCAATCACGAGTTCCGTCTCCAGCTCGACGCTCGCACCGTCGAGCTCTCCGAGCGGCTCAAGAGCGACCCCGAGCTTGAAGCTCGCGGCGAAAAGCTCCGTGACGAGATCCTGGCCCACCCCGAGGTGCGGGCCTGGACGGCATCACTCTGGACCAGAATCAAAGCTGGCCTCGTCGAAGCGACGGAAGATCCAACATCTGACTTACGAGTACAACTCCATCAAGCGCTGGTCGAAGCAGGCACGTCACTCGAGTCTGATCCCGCCCTGCAAGCCAAGATTGATCGCTGGATTACCGAGTCAGTTGGCTACATCGCGGAGCAATTTCGCGGTGAAGTCGCCGAACTGATCGCATCGACCGTGCGGCGGTGGGATGCCGAAGAGACCGCAGATCGACTCGAATTGCAGGTTGGACGTGATCTGCAGTTCATCAGAATCAACGGCACGATCGTTGGTGGCGTGGCCGGACTTGTCATCTACACACTGTCAGAACTCGTCTTCTGAAGCGGATTTTTGCCGGCAGGGGGTCCGCCGCGGACGCCGTCCCTACCACTCTTGGTGCGGGTTGGGGGCGGAATGTGACGAAAAATCGGACGAATTGATGACACTTGCCCGGAATTGGTGAATTGCGTCCCACATCGTGGGACGGTGGGGGGTATCGGCCGCAGACGTTGTTACGTTTGTCACGCCGCCGGGCGAGATTCCCTCCGATTGACTCTCGCCGCGCCGCTCAACAAGGGGACCGTGTGACAGAAGTCGACGAGATCATCAGGCTAGAGAACGTCTACAAGATCTTTGGGCCACAGCCCAGAGGGCGAGCGCTGAAGCTCGCAAAAGATGGTCTTTCGAAAAACGAAGTCCAATCGGCCACCGATCACGTTGTGGGTATGACCAACGTGAGCTTCGACGTGAGGCGCGGTGAGACCTTCGTGATCATGGGGCTCTCCGGCTCCGGCAAGTCCACAGCGATCCGC
>CALLGK010000060.1 GCA_938009905.1 uncultured Acidimicrobiales bacterium
GCGAAGAAGAAGACGCGATGATCGGCGAGGGCGTCAACGTCGGCCTCACCTTCGACATCGGCGGCCGTGGCGACCAGTCGTTCAACGACTCCGCAGCGGAAGGCATCGACCGAGCCAAGGACGAGTTCGGCATCAGCTTCAGCGAAGCAGAGCCCAACGAAGACGGCTCGAACCGAGCAGAGCTGCTCCAGCTCCAGGCCGACCAGAGCGACCTCGTGCTGGCCATCGGCTTCCTCTTCAAAGAGGACGTCATTGCCGCGGCAACGGAAAACCCAGACACCAACTTCGCCGTGGTGGACGATGCCATGCTCGACTTCGACAACGGCGGTGTTCCGTTGGCGGACAACATCGTCGGTTTGACCTTCGCAGAAGAACAAGGCTCGTTCCTCGTCGGTGCCGCTGCTGCGCTGAAGAGCGAAACCGGCACCATCGGCTTCATCGGTGGTGTGGGTGGCTTCGGCCTCATCGAGAAGTTCGAGGCCGGCTACACCGCTGGTGCCCAGGCTGTGAACCCCGACATCGTCGTGATTCCTCAGTACATCACCCAGGCCCCCGACTTCGACGGCTTCTTCGCCGCCGACCGGGCCAAGGAAATCGCTCTGGCCATGTATGACCAGGACGCCGACATCGTCTACCACGCTGCTGGCGGTTCTGGCGCTGGCCTCTTCGAGGCAGCCAAGGAGCAGAGCGAGTCAACTGGCTCGAAGGTCTGGGCCATCGGCGTCGACTCTGATCAGTACAACACCGTCAGCGACGACGTGAAGGAGTACATCCTCACCTCGATGCTCAAGCGAGTCGACGTGTCCGTTGTTGAGATCACCGACGCTCACCTCAACGGAAACTTCGCCGCTGGCAACACTGTCTACGACCTCTCGGTCGACGGCGTTGGCTACTCAACGAGCGGTGGCTTCGTTGACGACATCACCGATCAACTCGAAGACTTCAAGGCACAGATCATCGCCGGCGACATCGTCGTCCCGACTGAGCCCTAAGCCTTCCTGAAGCACTCAAGATGAACCAGAGGTGGGACCGGACTACTGTCCGGTCCCACACTCGCTTTTGGCCCTCATGGAGGACGTGTGGCGCCCGCCATCGAACTGATCGGTATCACCAAGCGCTTCCCCGGCGTCATTGCGAACGACAACATCAACCTCACCGTTGAAGAGGGTGAGGTTCACGCCATTTGTGGCGAGAACGGTGCCGGCAAGTCAACGCTGATGAAGATCCTCTACGGCATGCAGCCGGCAGACGAGGGTGTGATGAAGGTGTTCGGCGAGGAAGTCACGTTCGGTTCACCCAACGACGCGATCGATCGAGGCATCGGCATGGTTCACCAGCACCTCATGCTGGCTGATCAGATGAGCGTGATCGAGAACGTCATTCTCGGATCTGAGCCCACCAAGGGCGGTGGCATCATCGATTTCGACGCGGCGAAGGCGCACCTTGCTGAGGTCGGTTCCGCATACGGCCTCACCGTCGACCCAGACGACATGATCGACACGCTCGAGATCGGTGAGCGCCAACGAGTCGAGATCATCAAGGTCTTGTACCGGGGAGCCAAGGTGCTGATCCTCGACGAGCCGACAGCCGTGCTCGTGCCCCAAGAGGTCGAAGAACTCTTCAACAACCTTCGCGAGCTAAAGGCCGATGGCGCCACGATCATCTTCATCGATCACAAGCTCCAAGAGGTGCTCGAGATATCCGACTCGATCACCGTGATTCGCCGAGGTAAGACCATTGCCACGGTCAAGGCCAGCGACGTCACTGCTGGCGACCTCGCAGAGCTGATGGTCGGCGAGGAACTACCGAGCCCAGCAACCGGAGATTCGACCGTCACCACAGATGTCGCCCTCGAGGTAAACGGCCTCACCGTGCTCGATGATGACGAGCGAGCGGTCGTCGACGACGTCTCGCTCAAAGTCCACCGAGGGGAAATTCTTGGCATCGCTGGCATCGAAGGCAACGGCCAGAGTGAACTGATCAACGCCATCGTGGGTACGTGGAGTGCCAACAGCGGCAACGTCAGAATGGCAGGCAAAGACATCACCACCGCATCCGTTCGCGACAGGCGGGAGGCGGGCCTGGGGTACGTCCCTCAAGACCGCCACCGCGAGGGGCTGCTCCTTGACGCCCCTCTTTGGGAGAACGCCGCGCTCGGCCACCAAACCGGAGCCCCCTATTCGAAAGGCTTCTGGATCGACCGAGCGAGCTCACGTGACCACACCGGCACCATTCGCTCGGAGTTCGATGTTCGCTCGCCAAACGTCGACGTCTCGGCCCGCGCCCTGTCGGGCGGCAATCAGCAAAAGCTGATCATCGGCCGAGAGATGACGGCCCACCCAGACGTGCTCATCGCGGCCCACCCCACTCGCGGCATCGATGTCGGGGCGCAAGCCGATGTGTGGAACCAAATCCGAGCGGCCAGGGCTGAAGGCCTCGCGACATTGCTGATCTCGGCTGACCTCGACGAACTCATCGGCCTCAGCGACACCATCGTTGTGATGTATCACGGCAAGCTCGTCGCGACGCTCGATCCCTCCGAGATCGATCCCCGAACACTGGGCAGCTACATGACGGGTGCCGCCCTCTCGGATGCCTCTGCTACCGACCCTGGCCCGTCGGAACTGTCGGGAGACCCCTCATGACCAACCCGCTTCTCAGACGCATTGGTCTCGCGTTAGCAGCACCCGTGCTCGCTGCAGTTTTTGCCCTCGTCATCTCTGCTCTCGTGCTTGAGCTGTCGGGCTCCGATTCAATCGACACGTTTCGCACGATCGGAAGCAACGGCCTCAAGCTGGAGACGTTCGTCGACACGTTGAACCGGGCGACGCCGTTGTTCTTGGCTGGTGTTGCTGCGGCCATTGGGTTCCGCATGAACCTGTTCAACATCGGCGTTGAGGGCCAGTACATCCTGGCCGGGTTCGCCGCTGCCGTCGTAGGCGCCGAACTCAACGCCTACGCGCTCCCGGGCTTCGTGCACACCGCCGCAATCATCGGAACCGCAATGCTCGTCGGCGCAGCATGGGCCGGGCTATCCGGACTACTCAAGGTGACTCGAGGGATCAATGAAGTCATCTCGACGATCATGCTGAACTTCATCGCCACCGGTGGCATCGTGGCGGCGCTGTTGCCGAAAGTCATCACCGACCCAACCGCAGCGAACCAGGGGACGGACGAGATTGCCGAGCGGGCCTGGCTCCCTGAGCTCAACGGACTGCTTGAGATCGTCACGAGAGAGATCGGCAAGGGTCGTCGCCTTACAGGTGTGTTTCTCATCGCCGTGATCGTTGGTGTGATCTATCACGTCGTCGTGAACCGCACCGTGTTCGGGTACGACCTGCGATCAAGCGGGATGAATCCGTTTGCCGCGTTCGCCGGTGGCGTCCCACCGAAGAAGATGGTCTTTTTGGCCATGGTGCTGTCCGGCCTTGTCGCCGGCCTGGTCGGCATGCCCGAGATCCTCAGCGAGAACCACGCCTACGACCAGGGCTTCATCCAGGGTCTCGGCTTTGGAGGCATCGCCATCGCCCTCCTCGGCCGAAACTCGGCGCTCGGCATGACATTTGCTGCGTTGCTGTTCGGCTTTCTCGACTCGAGTTCGGCTGTGCTCCAAGTCCAGGCTTCGGCATCGGCGGAGATCGTCAAGATCATGCAGGCAACGTTCCTGCTGGCTGCGGTTGTCGCCTACGAGTTCGTGAGCCGAATCCGACAACGTGACGAAGTGGCGAGGGCCTCGGTGGCGACAGACGTTGCCGTCGACAGTGCAGCGATCGGAGGGGCAAGCGCATGACGTGGCTCACAAATCTCCCCGCCTGGGCCCGCTGGGCCGGTGCCGCGGCACTCGGCATGCTCCTCCTCACGATCGTCCAGAGCGTCAGCGGCACGGAACTCCTCACCGAAGAGGGAACGGCGCAGGCCATGGTGCGCTGGTCGATCCCGATTCTGCTCGCAGGCCTCGGCGGCCTATACAGCGAACGGGCCGGCATCGTAAATATCGGCCTCGAGGGGATGATGATCCTCGGCACCTGGTTCGGCGCGTGGGGTGCACTGAACTGGGGACCCTGGGGCGGGCTGCTCGCTGGCCTGGTCGGCGGAGCACTTGGCGGTCTGCTTCACGCCATTGCCACCGTGAGCTTTGGCGTCGACCAGATCATCTCTGGTGTCGCCATCAACATCTTGGCGCCCGGCCTCACGCGTTACCTGTCAGAACGAGTCTTCTCTGGCGAGGCGGGAGGCTCGGTGTCGCAGTCGCCTCGTGTTGACGGCTTTGACAGCTTCACAGTTCCCGGGTTGGCCGACGGATTGGGAACGATTCGCGACCAGGACATCTTCTGGATATCCGACATGGCGGGGTTTGCTCGCGGGCTCGTGGCCGAAATGTCGTTCTTCACCTTGTTTGGATTGCTGATGGTTCCCCTCAGCGGCTGGCTGCTCTGGAAGACAAAGGTCGGCCTCAGGCTGCGCATCTGCGGTGAGAATCCCATCGCCGGTGAGTCGCTTGGCGTCAACATCTACGGCCACAAGTACCTCGGGGTCATCATCTCTGGAGCGCTTTCGGGGCTTGCAGGCGCCTTCATTGTGCTTGAGTTGGCCGGCCTCTACCGAGGCGGTCAGACCACCGGGCGCGGGTTCATCGGCCTCGCTGCCCTTGTGTTTGGAAACTGGCGAGCGATCGGCGTTCTGGCGGGCTCGTTGCTGTTCAGTTACCCCTTTGGCTTGTCGCTCGTCGACTTCAACGCCGAGTCGAGTGGCGAAGCCACCCGTGCGGTGCTGCTTGTGATCGCGATCGCTCTCGTTGGTGTGGCGGTGTGGGCGTTCCGGGCCAACAAGCGCAATGACGTCATCCTCGCCGGGCTGATCGCGGCCATTGCGCTCATCTGGTATTTGTCGACTGACACTGCGGCGTCGTGGCTACCGAACACCATGCCGTACGCGCTCGTGCTGATCGTGTTGTTCTTCGCCTCGCAGCGATTGCGAGGGCCGCGCACTGCTGGCTTGCCGTATCGCAAGGGCGAGACCTGATGCAGCTCACGACGGCCGAGGCCGTCACGCTGCCGAAAGTGCTGCTCCACGATCACCTCGACGGCGGTCTTCGGCCAGAAACGATCCTCGAGCTGGCCAACCAGATCGGCCACGAGGTACCGACAACCGACGAAGCCGAACTGGTTGCTTACTTTCGAGCCGGGGCAGATGCCGGAGACATCCTCCAGTACCTCGACACATTCGGCCACACGATTCCCCTGCTTCAATCCGCAGATGCGCTCTATCGGGTCGCTCGCGAAGCTGCTGCCGATCTCGCCGCAGACGGCGTGATCTACGCCGAGGTCCGTTTCGCCCCAGAGCTGCACCCTGGTGTTGGATCGCTCGACGCGGCGATCGAGGCGGTCACGTCCGGCTTCGCTGACGCACCAGAGCCCATCACCGTCAACACCATCGTGTGCGCCATGCGCACCGAGGGCCGTTCAACAGAGGTGGCCCAATCGTCTGTGGCATGGACCAAGCGCCCAGACAGTGGTGTCGTCGGATTCGACCTCGCCGGAGCCGAAACCGGCTTTCCCCCGAGCGATCACGCAGAGGCATTGCAGATCGCCAAAGACGGACTGGCCCGCATCACGATCCACGCTTCAGACCACCGGGACTTGAGCTCATTGCCGATGCAATTCGGATGGGGGCCGAGCGGATCGGTCATGGTGTCAGGCTCATTGAAGACTGCGATATCGCTGACGACGGAACCCTCAGCCTCGGACAACTGGCCCGCCACGTACGAGAGCGCCGCATTCCTCTCGAGCTCTGTCCGTCGTGCAACGTCCAGATCGGCGCAGTACCGGCACTCGCCGATCACCCAATCGGACCGTTTCTGCGGGCCGGGTTCAATGCGACCATCAATACCGACAATCGGCTCATGTCCGGCGTGTCGGTCAGCAGCGAAGTGGCCGAGGTCGCAAACACATTCAACCTGTCGATGGCCGAACTCGAACAGGCACAGCTCAACGCGGTCGAAGCCAGCTTTGCCTCGTTCGACCTCAAGGCTCAATTGGTCGATCAGATACGATCTGGCTACGAATCCTGACCCCCAAGTACCGAGCTATCCCGGAGACACAACCGCTCATGCTGACCCAACAACAGGTTTCCGATTGGGAACGCGATGGATTCCTGGTCCTTCCCGATCTCATCGATCCAGCACGATGCGACGAGCTCATCAAGCGGAGCGAGGAACTGGTCGACGCGTTTGACCCGGCGTCGCACCGATCGATCTTCAGGACCGAACAGCAAGAGCGCGTATCGGACGGAACCTTCTTGGCGTCCGGTTCTCGGATCGAGTTCTTCTGGGAGAACGACGCATTCGATGACAACGACGACTTCATCGTCGAGCCTGCGAAAGCCATCAACAAGTTTGGCCATGCCCAGCACGATCTCGACCCTGTCTTCTCCGCGTTCTCGCGCCAGGACCCGCTCCCAGAGCTCGTCGCAGACCTCGGTATGGCCGACCCCAAGTTGCTGCAGTCGATGCTGATCTTCAAGCAACCAAAGATCGGCGGAGAAGTCGGCTCTCACCAAGACGCAACGTTCCTCTACACCGACCCGATCACCGTGATCGGCCTGTGGTTTGCGCTCGAAGACGCCACGATCAACAACGGCTGTCTCTTCGCCCAACCGGGTGGTCATCGAGGCCCCCTCCGTGAGCGCTTCCGTCGTGCCGATGAAGGCGGCACCGAGTTTGTTGCCCTCGACAGCACCGCGTTGCCTCAGCTTGGTGAGCCAGACCTCGTGCCGCTCGAAGTAACAAAGGGCACCTGCGTCGTTCTCCATGGGCTGCTCCCCCATGGATCGCATCCCAACACGTCTGAGGCCTCCCGACTCGCGTATTCGCTGCATCTGATCGACGGGGCGGCGTCGTATCCAGACGACAATTGGTTGCAGCGGCCCGAGATGCCGCTTGCCGGATTCTGACGCCCCGCTTCGCGGTCACTCGCACACATCGCTCGAATCTCACTGAGGGTGGCAACGGGGCTACGTAACGGGCCGAAATGGGTACGAATTTGCCGCTAGATCTCGGGGATTTCTTCAGTTCTGGCCGAATGCGCTGGACGCCGTCATCGCGTCGCGTTCTGTGGTTAGCATCGCCGTGTGGAGCAGCCGTGGGGCTCTGGTCTTCGCGACCAGTCAGGGAGCAGACAAGGCCGTCTGACCCGCGCTCGAACGGTGGTCTTCGGTGTCTTGATCGGCATCGTGATTGGTCTGCCGACCGTGTCGCTGGCCTCGATCCTCACCCAGAACTTTCTCCAAGGCACGGTTGAGGTCGATGGTCCGCTCGTTGAGGCCTACGACTACCAGCAGGGCACCAACCAAACCTGGGAAGGCACGGCCGACTTCGATCTCGGCACCCACACCGAGACCATTGGCGATCTAGAAGAACCGGTGGGTACGGCACTCGATCAGCTGACCCTCGAAGTCATCGGTCCTGATGGCACCGTCGCCGCCGACACGACTGACATCGCGTGGTGGGACGCGGCCTGGGCGACCCGCCATTGCGTCGAGCTCGATCACACCGACCCGGCTGCCCAGAGCGTCACCGAGTATCAGTACCGCGTCGACTTCGGTGACTTCGATCAGCTTGTCGCCGACGGACTTGTCCAGGCCAACTTCGAGGACTTCCGAGCCGTCGCAGCCGACGGCGCAACCCAACTCCCGTTGTGGGTCGACGAGTTCGATGACGCCGTGTGGGTCCAGGTCGACGAGATCAACGCCAACGAGACCACCCACTTCTGCGTCTACTTCGGCCATGAGGATGCAGACCAAACCGCCCTCGCCTTCCACACCGAACTCGATGTCTTCACCTACTCGACACCGAAGGACCTCTACTACACAGTCCACGACGACTTCGGAGATGGAGCCGGCGTCGAAATCGACATTGCCAGCCTCGTTGACACCAACGTCATCACGGTCGACGGTGTGGCCGCGTCGACCCAGACGCTCGATTCTGGTGACCTTTCGACGTTCACAGACATGACCCCCGAAAGCGTCATTTCGGCAACCGGCGCGCTCACTGGACGTCCGGGCGGTCTCTCCCGTGGCAGCAACGCTGCCAGGAGCGCGTCCGGCTACGACTCACTGGTGCCGATCTCCTGGGCCTCAACCGACTTCGTCATTCCGGCTGAACGCCGACGCCAACGCATCCACATCTACGCCCCGTTTGCCGAATCGACGGTCCAAATCTTCGAGGGTGGCAACCCCACCCCTCTCGGCACGATTGTCGTTCCCGTCGGCCAGTCGGTTTGGATCGAACCAAACGGAGATCCCATCGACGACGAGGGAATCATCGTTGAATCGGACGTTCCCGTACTTCTGGTTCACGACAACACACGTAGCGATGACGTGTATCCGGTTGTGCCGTTCCTCGACACCGAGTGGTACGGCGTGTCGTCGACCACCCATATCTCGGCCGACACCACGATCACCCACATTGATCAGTACCAATCAGACGGGTCCGTCCAAGATCGAGCCTTGAACCGAGGCCAGTGGTTGAACGCCGGGAGCGGGGGCACACAGGGTGGCGGCACCCAGAGCGGCACGCGACTCGTGCTCGACGTCGAGACCACAGACGATCTTGAGGCGAGCGATCCGAATGCACGTTTCGCTGCGATCACCCAGGCCGACTCTGACGGCGACGAATCCGCCACCTTCTTCCCCCGTCAAGAACTCAGCAACCGATACCTCATTCCAACCAATCTTCAGTACGTCGCCTTTGCGTGCCCCGAACCAAACTTCGACATCGTCGTCACGGCACCGGGTGCTGCACCGACGACCCTCACGTGCACCGGCCTGAACGGCGCTTCCGTCGGCTGGGCCAAGCTCACCGCCGACCTCGAGGTCGTCCGTAGTGGGGCCGGCCCGGGCACGGCCATCGAGGTTGCCTCTACCAACGGTGAACCGTTCTACGTCTACTACGAGCACGAAGCGTCAGACGACGAGGCCAACGTCCTCGGCATGAAGCAAGCTCGGCAGAAGACTTGGCCAGAGCCGGTCGAGACCGTCCGCCTCGAAGGCCTCTTCCACGAATCCGGCACATGGCTGAGCCCAACCGTGCTTACCGGCGGCACCACTGGTGTCTACGGCGAAATCAACTTCGAGGGTGAGTTCGATCCCGGCATCACGACCATCAAGGTGCAGGTGGCGACTGGTCCGGCCCTGCCACCAACGACGTTTGTCGGTCCTGATGGCACAACCGGCACCTACTTCGCGATCGACGATCTGCCTCAAGTGCTCGACTTCGGGCACGACGGCGACGACTACGTGCGTTTGCTCGTCACCCTCGAAACTACAGACCGAACAGTAACCCCTCGCGTTGACAACGTTGGTGTCGACTTCGACCTGCCCTTGGTGACGCGTGACGTGGGTGTCCCCTCGCCGATAGCTGTCGACACCGTCGGATCCCCCGCTACCGAACGGGTCTATCTCATTCGCCTCAAGACCACGCGGCCAGACGTTGCGGGAAGCACCGTGCGATTGCTCGATGCAGGGGCCACGCCGTCGGTCACAACTCGCGATCTCATGCTCGAAAACGTGGCGCTCGCTGTTGACTCAACGCAAACAAGCGGCGGCGCAAACGGCCTCGACACCCCGCAATCGTTCGGACCTGGGCAAGACCTGTCTGTGCTCGGCACGTTCGGGCTAGCCGCGGTGCCAGACACCGGCTCTCTCCTCGTGCTTGTGCACGTCGATGTGCAGGGTGGCGGCATCATTGCTGAGACCGATCTCGATGTTGAGTTGGAGACCAGTCCATGACCAACGACAACCGCTCAACGCATGAGAGATCAGCGACAGACGACGTCGCCCCTGACGAACCGCTCACAGTCGAGCCAGTAAAGACCTACGACGAACTTGTCCTCTGGGCCGCAAAAGGCGCGCTGCTGGTCCTGGCGGCCAAGGTCGGATCGGTCATTCTGCTCGGGCAGTTCTACAGCGCACCCGTGTCGGTCGACTTCTGGTCGGGAATCATCCCGCGTCTGTTGTTCTCCACAACCCAGGAGAACTTCACCACCATCGTCACCCTTTCGAGCTTGGTGATGGCCGTGGCTGGTTTGCTGTTTGTTGCTGGCCGATTCGTCGATAGTGCCACCGAGTCGAAGCAGCGTCTGGTTGGGCGGTCTGTTGCCTCGTTGATCGCTCTGCAAACCATTGGCCTCGAGATCATTCGGCATCTGCTTGTTGATGAAACCATCAGGTGGTGGCTGGCCTGGATTGTGATTGCCACGGGTGTGGCCGGTATCGCACTCGTAGTGGTGACGGTGTGGAATGATTTCTTCCGCGGAGTCAACGAGACAGAACTACAAGGGAGTCCAACGACATGACTCAACCCAACGCACGCGGACGCTTCACCAAAGGGTGGGCTATCGCCGCGCTTGCCGTGATGCTGTTCGCCGTGCCGGCAGCCGCTGGCATCATCGTGCAGAACTTCCTCCGCGCCGACATCGAAGTCAACGACGCATGCTTCAGCAAGACCAACGGCCCAGACGTCGCTGCTGCGAGCGGCCTGATGACGTTCGACACCACGGCAACGGTGGCTGACACCGCGGGCGGTGTTGATCTTCTCCAAGAGACCGCAACCTTCCAGGCCTACGCCGGCGATCGCATGCTCTACACGAGCGCGATCAACTTCAATAACACATGCGGCCACGACCTCGACCTGACGTTCATCTCCGCGGCTGACCCAGCAGGTGGGGCAGCGATCGACACGGCCGCTGCGTTCGGCAATATCGATGTGCGTATGTATCTCCCTGCGCCTGCTCCCGCTGGTGTTGCGGTACCCGGCCTCACCGGCACGTGGGTTGAGATGCTCTCCGTCGTCAACGGCACCGCCACCAACGGCACAACGCCCGTGACGCTGGCCGACGGCGGAACCCTGACTCTGGCCGTCATCATCGACGCAGATGCAGCGACGCCAACCACCGTTGCACCGGCAGCACCATTCGCCGGCACGTTGCGCTGGATCGCTCAAGCCGACCACGGCTAGCCAGCTCAGATCTCAATTCGAGAAACGCCCACCGCTTCGGCGGTGGGTGTTTGCGTTTTGATCTTCCTTTGCGATCGGCCTACGGGCGAGCGAGCGCTCCGTCGGAATCAAGATCGGCCACAAAGCACTCTCCACCGGCGGGCATCGCCTCATGGATGGCGGTCACTTTCGACGGCTCAGCCAAGATGGCAATCGTTGGCCCTGAACCGCTCAGCCACGCTCCAGAGGCGCCCGCATTGAGCGCAGCCTCGAGTGCGGCCAGCGAGTTTGGTGCAGCGGCGAGGCGCTCAGGTTGGTGGAGGCGATCCTGTGTTGCCTGGGCGAGCAGCGATGCGTCGCCTTCGTAGATCGCCGCTATCAACAGACCGAGACGGCCCAGGTTGAACACGGCATCACTTCGGTTGACCATGGCGGCCATGCGAGCCCGATTCTCATCGGTCGGAGTCGTCTCGGTTGTGGGCACCCAGCACATCAGTTGGCCCGGCAGCTCTGCCTTGAGCTGATGGCGAACGGTTCCGGCCACCACATGAATGCCTCCGAAGACAGCCGGGGCCGCATTGTCGCCGTGTCCTTCGAGCTGTGCGACAACTTCGTACCCGTGGATCTGGGCCTCCTCCGGACTGTGTCCCTGCTGGAGGAACGCGAGCACTGCTCCGGCCGCTCGACTACTGGCTGAGAAGCCAAGACCACGACCAGGTGGGAAGTCGAAGTCGAACCAGATCGGATCTCGTCCGCCCGCTGCTTCGTAGGCGATACGAGCGATGTGGTCTGGCCCGCAGGGTTCGTGGCCGTCCAATGGCTCATCACTCGCCCAGGAGTACCGGGCAACGGCAAGGCCGAGCACGTCGAAGCCCGGACCAAGATTGGCAGAAGATGCAGGAGCGTGGACCGTTGTCACGAGGGCGATGGTAACGGCTCAGATGCCGCTCAATCGCTGACTTCTTGGCTTCGCATCGAGACGTGGGTCTAGGGTTGCGCCATGGAACTCACGGGAGCACATGTCGTCGTCACGGGAGCATCACGAGGGATCGGCGCCGCGATGGCCCAGCACTTTGCTGATGCGGGCAGTCGAGTCTCGCTAGTCGCCCGTTCGGCCGAGACCATCAAGACGTTCGCCGACGAGCTGGGCGGGCAAGCCTTTCCTGCTGACTTGCTCGATCGAGAGCAGGTCGACGAACTGATCCCCCGCATCCAGCACGAAGCCGGCGAGATCGATGTGCTCGTCAACAACGCCGGCCTCGAAACCAATGCCTTCTTTCACAAGGTGCCGGCCGACAACATTCGAGACGTCACCACGCTCAACCTTGAGACGCCGATGGTGCTCACGCGGGCCGTCCTTCCCGGCATGCTCGAGCGCAATCGCGGCCACTTCGTGTTCACCAGTTCGCTGGCTGGCACGGCTGGCTTTCCTGGTTTGGCTTCGTACGGCGCCACCAAGGCTGGACTCACCAACTTCGCGGCCGCCATGCGGATGGAGCTGCGTGACACGGCCATCAACATGACCGTGGTGGCGCCCGGACCAGTCGACACCCAGATGTGGGACAGTCTCGAAGACGAAAACGAGCTCGCCCCGATGCTCAAGCGGCTGCGTCAATTTCAACTCATCCCCAAGAAGTCGCCGGACTACATCGCGGCCCAGACACTCAAGGCTGTGCAGGCCGACAAGCGCCACGTGCGTAGTCCTCGCAGACTCGCATCAAACACACTGCTGCGTGAAGCGCCCACCCGCATTGTCGAGGGCATCCTCACGGGCGTACCGCTCGGCCCGCAGCGCAATTGACGACCGCAGGGTTTCAGGCCGCCCTCGACGATGTCTGGCGGTTGTTGCCCGGCCCATCAGACCAGTCGACAACAGTCAGTTTTTCGTCGTCTCCCGAGTTCGCGTCAGCCTTTGACGTCGATACGGCAGCGGCGGTCAGTGTCGGTGCCGCACTACGGGCAGCTCGCGAGCTTGGGCGGGGCCAGTCCGATCGACCACCCTCTCTCGCTGCTGAGGTCCACGGGTCGCGGGTGCGGGCCGCGTTCACAGGTCCGTTACGGGTAGACGATGAACCCGTGCCGAAGTGGGCCGACCTCTCTGGCTACTTCAGGACTGCAGACGATCGAGCCATCCAGTTCCACGCCAACTTTGACCATCACGCAGCCGGAATCGTGCGTCGTCTCGGCTGTGAGCCGACACGCGAGAGCGTCGCGGCGGCCACGGCGACCTGGCAAGCAGACGACCTCGAAGCAGCTCTCGTCTCAGACGGAATGATCGGAGCCAAGCTCCGCACGCTCGACGAGTGGCAGCAACACCCACACGCGGTTGCCACCGCACACCTCCCGTTGGTGTCAATTGAACAGATCGGCGATGCTGCGCCGCACGACCGCACCGGAGTCAGAGACCCGTCAGGAGACGGACCGTGCGGCGGGATGCGGGTGCTCGACTGCTCACGGGTACTGGCCGGTCCGGTCTGCGGTCAAACGCTCGCCGGACTCGGGGCTGATGTGCTGCGGGTTGGCAGCTCCGACCTTCCCTCGGTACCCGTTTGTGTGATGAGCACTGGCTTTGGCAAGCGAAATGCGTTCGTAGATCTCGGTACGACGGCTGGCCGCGAGACGTTCAGCGGTCTTCTGGCGGACGCCAACATTTGGGTCGACGCCTTTCGCCCGGGTGCGCTCGCCAACCACGGCTTCTCCCCAGAACACGTTGCTGAGCGCCATCCGGGGATCGTCGTGGTGCAGCTCAGCGCGTTCGACTGGACTGGCCCATGGGCTGGTCGCCGCGGCTTCGATTCCATTGTTCAGTCGACAACCGGCGTCGTCGATGCTGGCACTCGTGCCGCGGGCCGTCACTTGCCAGGTGATCCGACGCCGCTTCCCGTGCAAGCGCTCGACTACGCCACCGGGTATCTCGCTGCGGCGGCCGCCATGCGGGTGGCACAACACCAGGCCACCGATGGTGGCAGCTGGCTTGTGCGTCTCTCACTGCTGCGAACTCGCAACTGGCTCGTGGGCCTGAGGCCACCTGCGACCTTCGCCCCGGCTACACCAACTGTCGAGGATGCAGACCTCGTCACCGTCGAGTCTGCTTTTGGCCGTGTGACGGCAGCCCGCCCGGTCTTCGGCGCGTCGGCAAGCGCACCACGGCCGCTTGGTTCGAGCGAACCGGTCTGGCGATCTCGCTAGCGAGCTCCGACCATTGCCGGCAACGTCGTTTTCTTCACCACCGAGGTGCGGCGACGTGCCATCCGCAAGCGCAGATACTCGGCGATCGCGATGCCAAGTGGTGCAGACAACCAAATCGATATGAGCAGTGATGCCGATTCATAGTTGCGTAGCAGCGGACCAGTGACGACCAGAAGCACTCGGAAGAGCCAGAACGCGCCCCACATAGAGCCGGCCCAGCGGATCATCCACTTTCGATGCTCGGCCGCCTCACCTCTGCGAATAGCTCGCAGTGCGATCAACACCGTGCCGTAGACGAACGCCGACATCGAGTAGAAGCCCAGCTCGGCGGCGAACCCGCCATATTCGGGCACCGCGCCGTGCTCGGACGCCAGCCACACGGCGCAGAAGGTTCCAGCAGTAATGGCGGCAAACGAGATTCGGCCAACGATCTTGTGCGTTGATCGACGCTTCATGGCAGCTGGCCCAAGAAGCTGTACGTGCATCAGGATGAACGCCACGGTGTTGAACCCGATATGAGCCCGCAACAAGTTGGTCCGCAGTGTTGGCCCGGAAGCAAATCGTTCGTAGAACGCGACACCCCACGACGGATGATTTGCATATCGATCGCCCCACACCGTGCAGGCATTCTCGGCGCACGTTGCCAACGCGGGAGCTGTCTCACCTTGGCCGAGACCGATGTTGTCGAACACGTCGTAGATGCCGATGAAGAACGCAATGGCCCCCGGCGGACCTTCGACGAAGTATCGGAGGTTGAGGAAGAGCAACAGCGCCAATCCGAAGCCGAAGAACAGACGGTGGTCGTTGCGCCTGAAGCCCCACACCAACAGAGCGCTCCACAACACAAGCGCTGCATAGAACGCAACAACGTCGTAAGCCACGGTCATTCGAACCCCCTTGTGCGCGTCACGCTACTTCTCGACATCCGCCTCGTCGAGTTACTCGATACGTCAGGAAGTTGCTCGCTCCACGACGTCGGCAAGACGACCTCCCGGATCCTCCAGCAACGGACGGATTGTCGTGACCGATGGGAACGGAGGTGGTTCGGTGAAGCCAAAACGTGCGGCTGGTGTTGGCGCTTGGAGGTCCCCGAGGTCGTTGCCTGCGACAACGCCCCAGCCCGACACGATGCGCTGAAGCCGCTGCGCACGATAGGTCTCGACCACGCCGGTCGGGCTTACCCCAGTGGTCTTCACCCCAAGCAGGGCCTCCGCGAACGGATGCTCGATTCGCTTGGTGACCCACGTGGGACGAGGTGGGAACGACAACCCTCGACCAAGACGTAGGTCGATCTCGCCGTCGGTCCATCGCACCGCGAGCCTTCTCGCCGTGCGAGTCACCACGAGCTCTGGCGCGATCACGGTGGAGTCGAACGAGTACACCGCCGTAATGAAGTCGGCCGCACGTTCCGAATGAGCAATCAGCGTTCTGTGATCATCGGGCTCGGCCCACATGAGGTCGCAGAACGGTCCGATCGGACTGGCATCCCAGTGGCCAACAACCACACGGTGTCCGGTTGAGAAACCAAATCCAGCGATCGCGCCGGAGAGCTCGTAGGCAACCATCACATGGCCAAGTGAGCTAGGTCAGTTCGGGAATCATGTCACCGTGTGCATCGAGCATCCGATCGACGAGCTGCCAGATCTGATCGAGGTCGAGCTCGGCCGCGGTGTGCGGATCGAGCATCGCCGCGTGATACACGTGGTCGCGCCGGCCAGTGAGCGCGGCTTCAACCGTGAGCGACTGCACGTTGACGTTGGTCTGCATGAGCGCCGCAAGCTGCGGTGGCAGCGTGCCGATCTTAGTGGGTTGGATCCCGTTTGAGTCAACGACACAGGGCACCTCAACACAGCACCCGTCAGGCAAGTTATCGATGAGTCCATCGTTGGCCACGTTGCCGTAGACAACTCGCGGTTCTCCCGTTTCCATGCTGTGAATGATGGCGGAGCCGTACTCGACGCTCGGTTTCACGTCGATGGCGGAGTCTGGAGCCTCGAGGTCGGCCCGCATCCGCTCCCATCCCTCGATTTGACGCTCGCAACGACGGGGATACTCGTCGAGCGGCACGCCGTACTGATCAAGAAGGTCGTTGCGACCTTGCTTGATGAACCAGGGCACGTACTCGGCGAAGTGTTCACTCGACTCCGTGACGAAGTAACCAAGCCGGCGGTACATGTCGTATCGGACCGCATCGCTCAAACCATCGATGCCACCGTCACTTCGTTCGGCATCGAGACGAACCGGAGCAGGCTGGGTTGCTGCGAACTCATTGATCTTGGGATAGAGGTCGACCAACCCATCGGCCGTCCGCTGAGCGAAATCGAGGTAGAAGGCCATGTGGTTGATCCCGGCACAGCGATACGAGAGTTCGTCGACCGGCACACCAATATCGCCGGCCAACTGGGCTGCGGTGTGCTGCACGCTGTGACAGAGGCCGATTGTGTTGATCGACGTTTCACGGCTCAGCGCCCAACAGTTCATGGCCATCGGGTTCACGTACTGCAGAAGCGTTGCGTCGCCGCACACCTCTTCCATGTCTCGAGCCATGTTTAGCAACACCGGAATGGTGCGCAACCCGCGCATGATGCCGCCGATGCCCAACGTGTCGGCAATCGTCTGATCGAGGCCGAACTCCTTCGGAATGTCAAAGTCGATGACCGTCGCCGGTTCGTAGCCGCCAACCTGGAACATCGTGATGACGTAGTCTGCCCCGTCGAGTGATTCCCGTCGGTCAATCGACGACGAGATCGTCGGATTGGCCCCGAGCGCAGCAGCCGTCTTGTTGGCCACGATCTCTGAAGTCGCCAGTCGCTCAGCATTGATGTCGTGCAAGCTGATCTCGACGTCAGAAAACTCGGGGTAGCCCAAGATGTCGCCAAGCAAGTTCTTGGCAAACACCGTCGAACCTGCGCCAATGAAGCTGATTTTCGTCACGATTGGTGGGGGCTTTCTCTGGGGGATGATCGCCATCGACGTCGATCCACTGCGAAGGACAAGTATCGCGACATTTGGCCGTCAGAGCCAGGGTCAATGGAACTCTGCCCGGTACCCAGACCGCTGGCTCAAGCTGGCACACTGTGATGGTGAACTCTCGGCGACAGCGCGGGAAAACAGACCCGACGCAATCGGTCGAGATCCTTTCTGAAACAACGTCCACGCCTCGACAAGCGAATCGACCGCTGTCATCTTCAACGGAGCGGTCGAGCGACCCCGACGGGGGCCCGCCGACCGATCAGGGAGACACGAGTTCGACGTCCTTTAACGTCGAGCGTAGATCGCTGTGGCCCATCCTGGGGCTGGTTGCGGCGGTAGCTGCCGTTCTGCTCTGGTCGTCGAACCAGTCGCCCGCTCCGCCGGACGCAGCGACAGCCGAGGTCACCGAGACCCCCACTGCGACGGTGCAGGTCGAGTCACCTCCTGACTCGACGACCGAGCCATCACTCGAGCGACTTGGCGGGCTCGCATCGGACGATCGCTTCTATCTCGTACCGATACCGACCTCAGACTTCAGCGCCTTTGAGGCCAACGTGCTGTCGGTTGGGAGCGATGAGTTTCAGGGTCGAGAGCTCGGCTTCCGCATGTTCTCGGGCGGAGGCGCGTCGGTCCGTCTGAATCCGGGTGTCGACCGCCATCCGCTCATCACCACCAACAAGGGTCTGGTGATCGTTGGAGTTGGCGAGATCTATCTGCAAGACGCAGATCTTCTTCGACCCGCTGAGAGCCTCGGCGAAGGGATTGGCGCCTTGCCAGGCCCAAACCCGAACTCAATCTGGATTCTGGGGACGGCCGAGCGCACGGTCGAGCTCTACGACCTTTCGAATCGTCGATCTGTCACCACCTACTCGCTCGAAGGAAAGGGCCGACCCTTGTCAGCAGTCGACACCGGCCTGGTGTTGGCAGATCGACAACTGAGCCCCGGAAACGACTTTCTGTTTTGGGATCCGCTTCTTGGCTTGATCGAGCTCGACGGCACAGACGATGTCGAGTTCTACGGTGCAAACGGATCAGTCGTGGTCTTTGGCACAGAAAGCGAACTCGTCATCTTCGATGTGGGCGGGCTCGACATGAATCGGCGCCAAGAGCTCGACAACGGCAAACTCACCGGGCGGCGGGTCGACTCCGATCTCGGCGATGTCTGGGGTTCATCACTCTCCCCAGACGGCTCCCTGCTTGCCGCCACCGTGCTCACGCCGTTGACCGAGCCAAACATCATCAAGCTCATCGACGTAGAAACCGGCGAGGTCCGCAACACGATTCAGAACGCCTTGGAGTTCCAGTACCGCTGGAGTGGGCCGGATACTCTCGTCTACATGCGACCTGATTGGCCCGCCGCCATCCTCGCTGAACGAGACAGCAACACCGGGGTCGATCGTCAGGTGATGTGGCTGAACAGCTTTGCCTGGTGGTACGGCATCGCTCCGACCGCGACGGATGAGTAGCCCCGTCGCCACCGTGTCAGACCAACGTCGCACACGGAATCTGACTCGAGTCGCGCTCGCCGGGCTGTTGCTTGTTGCAGCCCTTGCGTTCGTAGGCGCTCGTCAATTGCGCTGCAGCCCCGAGGTCACCGATCACTCGGCGGCTAGGACCTGGAACGAGCAGTTGCTCGGCGCGATTCGACGCGACTTCCCGGCGCCAACCGTGCACGCCAGAAACCTGTATCACCACGCAGTTTTGTTGTGGGATCTGTCTGTGCTGACCGACGACAACAACGAAGGCGAGGTCGTGCTGGTCAACGTGGCTGCCGTCCAGCCACAATTGCGCACCTTCGACGACGACGAGCGCGCCGAGGCACTGCACTACGCGTCATACCGGTTCCTCAGTGCTCGGTATGCCAGCAGCACAGGAGCGGAAGAGACCCAAGCGGCGCTCGACGGGCAAATGGAGGCTCTCTGCCTTGCGACCACGGCCGATGAAGCCACAAGCGATGCAGCCGTGGCCGGGTTCGCGGTGGCCGACCACCTCCTCGAGATCACGCGCAACGACGGCTCGCTTGAGCCGGCCGGGTATGTCGATCTCAGCTATGCCCCGGTCAACCCGCCGCTTCTCGTCAACGAATCCGGCATCGATCTTCCTGAGCCAAACCGGTGGCAACCGCTCTCGCTTGATACCCAGGTCACGCAGAACGGTCTGCGAATTGCCGCAGGGCCTCAGGTATTTATTGGCCCCAACTGGGGTTCGGTTGAACCGTTTGCGCTTGCCCCATCGCCTCAGGGACTGCCGATCGACCCCGGTCCGCCACCGCTCTTCGGCATCGATGACGCCTTTGCCATCGATGCCATCGAGGTCATCGACTACAGCCGAAGGCTCAATACCGTCGACGCGCCTCTCATCAGGGTCGATCCTGGAGCCATCGGCAACGCGCCGCTCGGTGAGTACGAAGGCAACGGCCACGACGTAAACCCAGTGACGGGCGAGCCTTACGAAGCCATCTCGTCAACCGAGGCCGACTATGGCCGTGTCGTTGCCGAATACTGGGCTGACGGTCCAGACTCCGAGACACCCCCGGGGCACTGGAACACCATTGCCAACGAGGTCGGCGATCGACTCGTGGCTCTCGGGGAACCGCTCACTATCGATGACGAGGTGATGGAGACTCGACTCGACTGGGACCTTCGGATCTACCTGGCGATGAACGGAGCGCTTCACGACGCTGCGATTGCAGCCTGGGGTGCCAAGGCGCACTACGACTATGTGCGGCCCATCTCGATCATTCGCTACTTGGGCACAACGGGGCAGCTTCCAGAGACACCCGGGCTCGTCGAAGTCATCACCGCTGAGTCGAGCAGCGCAGGTGAACGCCATCAATATCTTGCCGACCACATCGGCGAAACGGCCGTGATCTCATGGATCGGCCAGCCGAACGATCCCGACCGTCAGCTCGCTGGCGTTGGCTGGGTTCTCGCAGACGACTGGGTGCCCTACCAACGCGACACGTTCGTCACTCCATCGTTTGCCGGCTACGTGTCGGGACACTCAACATTCAGCCGAGCCGCAGCCGACGTGTTGACAGCGGCAACCGGATCGCCGTATTTCCCCGGCGGGCTGTCCAGTCACACGGTCGAACGAGGCGAATTGATCCACGAATTCGGACCAACCGCAGACGTCACGCTGCAGTGGGCCACCTACCAAGACGCCGCAGACGAGGCAGGCCGGTCACGTCTCTTCGGAGGAATCCATGTGCGAGCCGACGACCTCGAGGGTCGCAAGATGGGTGCCGAAGTGGCAACCGCAGCCTGGGCACGGGCCCAGGAGATCTTCGGCTAACCCTCGCGTTCAGCGAGGTGCGTATTCGGCGACGCGCCTACTCGGCGACGATGTGAAACAGAAGCGCCGACTCAGGATCGAGTACCGGCGGCTGCACACCCATCATCATCAACGCCTTGCCAGACAACACGACTGATCCATCGTCCATCCACTGCGGGCGGGTCCGCCCAAATTCGCCGGACCGGCCCGGCAGCGCCAGGATCGTGACCCGGTACTTCCGTTCAGGATCAAGCTGAGCGAACTGCACAGGATCGGGCACCGAAGATCGAGCCGTGTTGATGCGGGCATAGGCAAACAGCGCTTCGCTCTTGTCGGCGGCGACCACGCCCTGGGTCATCGACGCTTCGTCTGCGGAGTCGAGACGCACCACGTCGCCGGAGTGAAGAAGCGGGCGGAACTTCTTGTGAAGGGTCACCAACTCCTTCACCTGGGCCCGCTCGTCGTCTGAGGCGTCGAGCAGATTCCACTCGATACCGAGGTGTCCAAGGAAGGCCACTGCCCCACGGAATCCGAGGTCGTGCGTTCGGCGAGTCGTGTGCGACACGTGCGGCCCTACGTGAGCGCCCATGAGCTCAGGTGGAAACAGCATGGAGAAGCCACGCTGAATGCGTTGACGCTCAAGGGCATCGTTGCAGTCGGAGGTCCAGAAGCGTCGGGTATGGCGCAGGATCTCGAAGTCGGCTCGACCGCCGCCTGATGAGCAGCTCTCGATCTCGACGTGCGGATGTCGCTCACCAAGCTCAGCCAACAGCCGGTAGAGGGCAAGCGTTTGGGCCCGGGTGCCTGCCCGTCCGTTGTGCGTTGCTTGCACGTGATCGCGGTTCATGTCCCACTTCACGTACGAGATGTCGAGGTCGGTGAGCAACGTGTCGATCTGACCGAAGATGTGGGCATACGCATCGGGGTTCGCTAGATCGAGCACGAGCTGGTTGCGGCCCAAGATCAACTCGTAGTCGGCATCAGCCAGAACCCATTCTGGGTGGGCGCGGTAGAGCTCGGAGTTTGGGTTGACCATCTCGGGTTCAAACCACAGGCCAAACTCGAGACCGAGGCCGGTGACGTGGCTGACGAGCGGTTCGAGACCATCGGGATACTTCTGGTCGTCCACGAACCAGTCGCCGAGGGCTGCGGTGTCGTCGTTGCGCCGATGGAACCAGCCATCGTCGAGCACGAAACGCTCGGCCCCGACTTCGGCCGCCCGGTCAGCCAGCTTCTTGAGCGTGTCGAGATCGTGATCGAAATACACGGCCTCCCACGTGTTGAGCAGCACCGGCCGAGGCTTGTCGAGGCTGGGGTGCGTGTCGCGGCCCCGGAGGTGTTGGTGGAACGCCTGAGACACCGAGCTCAGACCGGTGGCGCTGTAGGCGCCATAGAGCCATGGCGACTCAATCGTTTCGCCCGCCTCGAGAATCACTTCGCCCGGGAACAGCAACTCACCGGCCTGCAGATAGCGGCGGCCGTCTGACACTCGTTCAGCCACCAGCCGCGAGTTTCCACTCCAGCCGAGGTGAAAGCCCCAGACCTCGCCGTGCTGTTCATCGAATCCGCGAGTGCCAGCGAAGATCACGGCCACGTGATCATGGGAGCTGCGACCCCTGCGGTTCTCGTTGATGATGGCGCCGGCCTCCCACACCTGACGTCGGGGGTGGAACTCATCGCACCAACGACCGGTGAAGTCGAGAATCTCTTCTGCGTGCGTGGGCAGTGGAAGCGACAGCGACTGGCGCCCAAGGGAGTACGGGGTGTCGCCCGTGTTCTTGAGCATCTGACGGAGGGCGACGACATCGCGATTGTTCTTGAGGAAGATCTCGATTTCGAGCTCGAGCCCGGCGATCGGATCTTCGCAGAAAAAGCGGATGTCGTCTGCTGTCACCTCGGGCGGACGCGACTCGGTGAATCGCGGCGCCCACCCAGAGCCATCGGGCCTGGCCCCCTTGATGCCAGGCGATCCGAAGAAGCCAGAACCGAGCTCTGGCACAAGAGCGACGGGCGCCTCGACATCGATGGTGGCGTGAGCCAACGGACGATTGAGCGCTGAAGCAACAGACTCGGCATCGTCGTTCGGCAGTGAGCCACCCCAGTACACAACAGCCGGCGGGCCATCGCCGTGCGCGAGCACCAGCGTGGTGTGTTCGCCGTGCAGCATCAGGTGTTTCGTCATGTTCGCCTCATTTACTTCAGCCATTACGTGGTCGAGAGTTCTTTTCGTCGAGAGTTCTGTTTGGTCGCGTGCTTCTGGGTGGTGGAGCGCTCGTGATCACGGTGCCACGCGAGTCACGGTCAGATGGTGATCAAGTGCAACGTCGTCGAGTTCGCTTCGTTCGCCATCGGGCCACTCGATCACGATGGCAACCGTGCCGTCGACGTCGCCGAACCCAAGGTGTGCAGACGGGGCTGCTCCAGAGAGGTAGCCCCGGGCCTGGTCAATGGTTCGGAGCTGCCGGCTTCCCCCGGCGTTCACAACGACGGTGCTCGAGAGCGCATGCGAGTTCGCTGAGGCTGGCCAGCGAAGTTCGATGGTGAGGTTGCGGCCCTGGCACAGCTGGTTTTCGAAGAGCGTGGCCGGCGATCCGAGATTGTTCACCACGATGTCAAGGTCGCCGTCGTTGTCGAGATCGCCCTGGGCCGCTCCCCGACCGCCCACCTCGTCGTTGATGCCCCATTCCGGTGCAGGGTTGAAGGAGTTTCCGCCATTGCGGAATGCCTGGTTGGGCTCCACTAGCTCGTCGTTGGGCAGCGCAGAAAACAGGTTGTCGCTACGCATCCCGGTCACCACAAACAGATCCTGGCTGCCGTCACTGTCGAGATCGCCAAAGAGGCCAGACCAGCTCCAACCGGTGGCATCGACTCCCTGGTCGGCCGCCGAGTTCGTGAAGGTCTTGTCGGTCTCACCAGGGTCGCCGAGTGACAGCACGTTCTCGGGTTGTTGGATCTCGTCTGGAATCGGAATAGCCGCCATGTCGCGGTCGACTTCGACGTATCGTTCCGCCGCCGTCGGGTCATCGCTGCGGGGTTTCATGTCGGTCGAGAAGACATCGAGATCGCCGTCGTTGTCGACGTCGGCCGCATCGAGACTCATGGTGCTGAACGATGTTTGTGAGAATGGATCGACGGCAAGCCAGCCACCGTTGTTGTCGATCCACACCCCGTCGGCTGTCGCGAGGTCATTGCCGACCAACACGTCGGTTCGGCCGTCAGCATTGATGTCGACCAAGCGGACGGAAAGGGCCTGAGCTTCAGCTGCCACTCGGGTGGCCTGATAGCCATCGCCGCCTGTGCTCTCGTGAACAACGACGCCGGTGTCGCTCCCGAGCACCGGCGAGTTCCGGAGAATGGCTAGCTCAGCGTTGTAGGAGCCCGTAACCACGTCGAGATCACCATCACCGCCAAGATCGGCCCACGCCATTGAGTACGCCACCGCGTCGACACCGTCGATCTGCTGTCGAACAAATCGCGATGATGCGTCGGCTCCCGCGCCCGTATTTTCAAACAGGACAGGTGGGCCAACGCCGGAGGTCAGCACGATGTCGAGATCGCCATCGCCGTCGACGTCGACCGTTGCCGGTTGGCGGAAGCGGCCGCGCAGCAGCGGATCGGCGCTGAACGACAGCGCCCCGTCGTTCCACAACACCTGTGTCTCGCCACTGAGGTTGGCCAGCACGATGTCGTCGAGTCCATCACCATCGAGATCGCCGAGAGATACCCCAGAACCCGTGCCGTCGAACGTCGAAGCAGTGTTGCCAGGGCCAATGGTGGTGTGATCAAGCTCGTGACGAACAAAGCTCTGCGAACAGGCGCCCGCACCGTGGGCCGTGGCCTCGACGGTGACATCGACTGCGGGTTGATCGCTCTCGAACCGGGCAAAGCCATCACCGGCACCGGACGAGTCACTACACGATGCGCCAACAACACAGAGGGCGACCAGTGCAGCAAGATGAGGAGTGAAACGACGAGTCGACACCAGCACCTTTGAGACAAGAGAAATTCGGTCTGAGAACGGCGGATGCGCCGCCCCCGAGGGGACGGCGCATCCGACCAAATTCATCCGTTGAAGGGGCTGGAATCAGCCGCCAAGGATTGAGTTGACCTCTTCAGCTGCTGCTGGCAGCAGGTCAGCCGCTGTGCCCTCGCCACGCAGGATCTGCTGCATGACCGGACCGACGGCATCTTCAACTCGGGAAGCCGAGTCGTTGATTGGGAAGAGGAACGTGGTTCCGTCATCGACGTGCACCGTGAAGGCGCTTACGTCGACGCCGTTTGCGTTGTGAGCATCCTGAGCAATCTTGGTTGCGCTTGGGATGGCAGGGAACACAACGGCACCTTCACCGATGACTTCCTGGCAGGCAGGGGAGGCCATGTACTTGACCCACTCCCACGCAGCGTCGGGGTTCTCGGCTGAGGTGGTGATGGAGTCGGCAAGACCGTTGAACATCGAACGACGCTCACCGATCGGGCCAACAGGCAGCGGAGCGTAGGCGACCGGGACGGTCGTGGCGTCGCCACTGAGCGTCGAGATCATCCATGAACCGTTGGTCTGGGTGGCGGCGCCACCCTCCTGGAAGATGGTGGTGCCACCGAGGGACTCAACGTCCTCGATTGGCGTCACGTAGCCAGCTTCGATCCAGTCAGCGAAGAACTGAATGGTCTCGGCCAGTTCGGCGTCACCGAAGTTGGCCTCGTTGGCCCATGGCTCATCGGTAGCGACGTACCCGTTCGAAGCAGCGAAGCTCGAGAAGGTGGTCTGACCGAAGGCACCGAAGGCACCTTCAAGACCGAAGCCGTAAACAGCGACGTTCGAAGGATCGAAGCCGTCTTCGTTACCGCGGACACCGTTGGCGTCGATGGTGAGGCGCTGGATGAGCTCGCCCCAGGTTCCACCGTCTTGTGGGTTCCACTCGGCGCTGGCGAAGTCTTCGATGGTGATGCCGGCATCGGCAAGCATGTCGGTGTTGGTCACCATTGCGATGGTGTCGAAGTCCTTCGGAAGACCAAAGCGGTCGCCGTCAGGTGACGTCCAGAGCTCGGCGAGACCAGGGAAGTACTGGTTCACGTCGACGCCGTCACGGTCAACAAAGTCGTTGAGCGAGACGAGCACGCCTGATTCAACAAACTCGGGGTAGCGAGCAAGGTGGTCGGTGAACACGTCAGGAGCGGACTCCGAGGCGAACGCCGCGGTCAGACCGGTCCAGTAGTCGCCCCAGCCGAACTGCTCGACCTTGACGGTGATGTTTGGCTGCACGTTGGCTGTGAAGTCGGCAGCGCACTGCTCGTAGAAGGGCTGCTGGTTGGCATCCCAGAGCCAGTAGTCAATTTCGACCGGCTCGTCGAAGCTCGGTGCCTCGCCGCTGGCGGTACCGCCTCCATCGTCGTCACCACCGCCGCAGGCAGCGGCGACCATCGCCAGTGCCAACAATGCGGCGAAGAGACGAAGCGTCTTGTTTCGCATGGTGGATTTCCTCCCCAGGTGGGATGGACGGTGTTTCCGTCCACATAGATCAGGTATCACTTGATACCCGAGAACTGAATGCTGTCGACCAATCGACGGCCAAAAGCCATAAACAATAAGAGCATGGGTAGAGCGGCCAGCACGGTACCGGTCATCAATCCGGACCAGTCAGGCGACGTGCCAGGCTGCTGCTGCGTGAACGCTCCGAGTGCAACGGTGAGCGGCTGAACGCTCTCGTCCGTAGGGGCAACGACCAGTGGCCACAGGAATTCGTTCCACGATGTGACATATGTCAACACAGCCAACGTGACCATCTGCGGCGTCGCGATCGGAAGGATCACCTTCCGGAAAATTGTGAAGTGGTTCGCGCCGTCGATGATGGCTGCCTCCTCAAGCGATCGATTGATGCCGAGGAAGAACTGACGAAGGAAGAACACCGCAAACGGCGTCATCAAGAAGTAGGGCGCCACCATGCCGGGGAACGAGTTGAGCCAACCAAAGTTCTTGATGAGGATCAGATTGGGAATCAGCGTGAAGATCGGCGGAATCATCAGGCCCGTGAGGTACAGGAAGAACAGCTTGTCGCGACCCTTGAACTCAAGGCGAGCAAAGGCGTAGGCCGCCATGGCGCTGAAGAACACCTGGCCAGCGGTGACGATCGTGGCGATGATGACGCTGTTCCGAAGGGCCAGCAGGTAGTTGAAGCTTGCGCTGTTGTCTCGCCCTGTGGCTTCTCGAATTTCGGCGTCGCTCGCGAGACCGAGCACGCGCTTGAAGTTGAGGCTGGTGCCGTTCTCGGGAAGCAATTGTTGGCCGCCACCGAAGAGCTCGGTGTTGCGGGTGAGGCCAGTGCGGAGGGCCCAGTAGAACGGAAAGATGCTGAGTGCCACAATGGCGATCAGGATTCCCCACGCCGCACCCCGGCCCATGCGGGCGCCGATAGATCCGCTGGCCCCAGCACCAGCCATTCCTGCGCTGGTTGTGCTCATGCCAGGTCACTTTCGCCGGCTCGCAGCAACCGCATCTGCACGGCGGTGACTCCGAGAAGGATGATGACCAGCACGACCGAGATAGCTGCTGCGTATCCCAGATCGTTGAAGTTGATGGCGTTCTGGAAGATGTAGAGGTAGATCACGCGTGATGCGTTCACGGGGCCGCCAGGCTGACCGCCGAAGCCGCCGGTCGCCACCTGCACGATGTCGAACACCTGGAACGAACCGACGATCGTGAGAACCAACACAAGGGCAAGCACGGGGCGCATGAGCGGGAGGGTGATGCGACGGAACATCTGTAGTTCAGTCGCACCGTCCATGGCTGCCGCTTCGTACACGGTCTTCGGAATCGTCTGGAGGCCGGCGAAGATCAGCAACGCCGTGTAGCCGGTGAACTTCCATGTGTTGATGGCCGCAATCGCGGGGATCACCTTGCCTGCGTCTTGGAAGAACCGGAAGGGACCGTCCCCGAAGAGCCAGCCAAGCGGGAGCCATTCGATGAAGGCATTCACCACACCGAAGTTGCCGTCGAGCATCCACAGCCACAGCAACGCAACCACCACGTTTGGCATCAGCCACGGCAGCAGCAAGATGCTGCGGATCGTCGTTGAGTTGGTCAGGCGATCCATCATCACCGCAATCATGATGGCGAGGATCGTCTGCGAGCCGATGTTGAGCACGACGTACCACAGTGTGGTGAGCATCGAGTCGTAGAACTTGTCGTCCTCAGCGAGGGTTCGGTAGTTCTCAAGCCCGGTGAACTCGCCGTCGTTCGCCAGCAAGTTCCAGTCGGTGAAGCTCAGGTAGAAGCCGCGAAGCGTCGGCAAAAAGAAGAAGAGCGTGAACCCAATCAGGCTCGGAAGTAAGAACCAGAACGCAACTGGCCAACCTCCGGAAAGGTTGGTCTTGTTCGATGCGACGTTCTTTGTGGTTGCGGCTGTCATGTCGGCCACTTCCTTTTCCCCATCATCAGCACTCCCCCTGAAATCGAACGCCGCAATATGGTGCCACAAACCAACTCAATCTGAGCCGATCCGACGAACATTTACACGTTCATAGGAAACGTGGTCGCCCATAACCGAACAAGATCTTTCACCAGAACCTTACAAACGTCAAGCCAATCGGGGTTTCTCCGGCAAAACCGACGTTCAGTGTGAGTTTTTGTGCGATCGGCATTGACGGGGCCGAGTGAATCATGCACGCTGACACGGTGCTTGCTCCGCAACGGCATGCGATTATCACTCGGGAAGTGACGAAACTCGGTTCGGTCCGCGTCCGCGACCTTGCCGAAATGCTCGATGTCTCCGAGATGACCGTGCGGCGCGACCTCGACATCCTCGCCGGCCGAGGAGCGCTCGAGAAGATCCACGGTGGCGCAGCCAGGCTCGAGTCTCGAAGCTCGCTCGAGCCCGAGTTTGCGACCAAAGCCACAATGCAGCGCAACGAGAAGGCGAAGATCGCCAGCGCGGCAGCTCGCCTCGTGCGCCCAGGCGACGCGGTGGCGCTCACCGGTGGAAGCACAACGTGGATGCTTGGTCAGCACTTGCGATCTATTCCCGACCTCACGATTGTCACCAACTCACTTTCTCTCGCCGACAGCCTGCACGGCAGGACAGACTCAACCGTCAGCGTCGTGCTCACCGGCGGGTCGCGCACACGATCAGACGCACTCGTTGGCCCTGTCGCCGTCAATACCCTCCGCTCGATCTTTGTCGACATCGTCTTCATGGGTGTTCATGGACTCGCCGAAGCCGGGTTCACAACACCAAACATGGCTGAGGCCGAAACCAACAGAGCGTTTATCGAGTCGTCTGAGCGATTCGTTGTTCTCGCCGATCACACGAAGTGGGGCATTCGTGGCCTTGGCACCATCGCCAGACTGAGCGAAGCAGACGACATCATCAGCGACGCGTTGCTGCCAGACGATGCGACCGAGATCATCAGCCGATCCAGTACAAACCTTCAGCTCGTTGGCACAGACGACGAAGCGGTCGATCGTCCGGCCTGATCGTCAGTCGAGCTCGGGAATGCCGTTGTTGCCCAACGTGCCAACCTCGTTGTAGAAGCCAAGCTTGGCTCGGCTGTCTGCGATGTCGAGGTTGCGCATCGTGAGCTGGCCGATGCGATCGATCGGTCCGAATGCCTCGTCTTCGACTCGCTCCATCGACAGGCGATCGGGCTCATAGGTGAGGCCACTGCCGGTGGTATCGAGGATGGAATAGTCATCGCCTCGGCGTAGACGAATGGTGACCTCGCCGGTGATGGTTGAACCAACCCAGCGAAGCAACGGCTCGCGCAGCATCAAGCTCTGTGGATCGAACCAGCGACCCTCATAGAGCAGACGCCCGAGCTTGCGACCCATCGTTGCGTAGTTCTCCATGGTGTTTTCGTTGTGGATCGCCGAGATCAGTCGCTCGTAAGCGATCTGGAGCAACGCCAGCGCTGGCGCTTCGTAGATACCCCTCGACTTCGCTTCGATGATGCGGTTTTCGATCTGGTCGCTCATGCCGAGGCCGTGGCGGCCGCCAATGGCGTTTGCTTCATAGACGAGCGCAACGTGGTCGGCGAAGGTCTTGCCGTTGAGCGCAACCGGCCAGCCCTCCTCGAACCGAACGGTGACATCCTCGGTTTCAATCGCGACGTCTGGGTCCCAGTGGGCGACGCCCATGATCGGGCTCACGATCTCCATGCTGTTGGAGAGCTCTTCGAGTGCCTTGGCTTCGTGGGTAGCACCCCAGATGTTGGCATCGGTCGAGTACGCCTTCTCGACCGAGTCTCGATACGGCAGGTCGCGCTGAATGAGGAACTCGCTCATGCCGGTTCGACCGCCGAGTTCATCGACAAAGGCCGGGTCGAGCCACGGTTTGTACACCCGAAGGTTTGGGTTCACCATGAGGCCGTATCGGTAGTACCGCTCGATGTCGTTGCCCTTATAGGTAGAGCCGTCGCCCCAAATATCGACGCCGTCTTCCTTCATGGCCCGCACAAGCAAGGTGCCGGTCACGGCTCGACCGAGGGGTGTGGTGTTGAAGTAGGTGCGGCCAGCCGTGCGGATGTGAAACGCACCGCACTGCAAGGCCATCAGACCCTCGCGAACGAGATCAGCCCGAATGTCGACGAGTCGCGCGGCTTCTGCGCCGTACTGCGTTGCCCTGGCCTGCACGTCGTCCAGATCGGGTTCGTCGTACTGACCGAGATCGGCGGTGTAGGTGTACGGCACCGCGCCGTGCTCTCGCATCCAGGCGACAGCCGCAGAGGTATCGAGACCTCCGGAAAAGGCGATACCGACGCGCTCGCCAACGGGCAATGACATAAGGACCTTCGACACGCAGGGGAACCTAGCGTGTTGGCGCTATGGATCAGCCTTCGTAGACGACCTGGCCGGCGATCTCGGTCCGCACAACGTTGCCTTCGCCATCGAGGATCGTGCGATCGCCAGTCCGAGGCGGCAAGCCGAGCACCGAGGCAGGGCGACCCGAAGCGCATTCGACAACGTCGGCAATCGCACAATGAGCCGCGTCGGCCAGGGTCTGGACGCCGATGTTGAGCCCAACGGTGGCGCCCGCGATCGTTCCGTCTGCGAGCCGGGCCACTGGCAAGTCGCTCTCCCCCATCAGCGACACGGCGTCGCTCACCAACACAAGGCGGTCGGCGGCGAGCCGCCACGCCAATCTCATCATCTCTCGACTGACGTGATGCCCATCGGCAATCAGGCTCGGGGTCGCTCGAGGGTCATCGAGCAGCACAGCAGCAAGCCCCGGCGTGCGATGGTGGAGGCCAGACATCGCATTGAACAGGTGCGTGCCCATCGCGGCCCCGGCCTCAAGCCCAGCACGAGCTTCGGCGACCGTTGCGTTCGAATGTCCGAGTGAAACGGTGATTCCTCGGGAGGTCAGGTCGGCGATGGCGTCGAGCCCGCCGTCGATCTCGGGGGCCAGCGTGACGAGGCGGATACCAGCTGCGGCCGAAAGGGGTTCACGCTGCTCGGCGGTCGAAGGACGAATCACGGTGCGATCGTGCGCACCGGCTCGATCAACGTTGAACCAGGGGCCTTCGAGGTGCCACCCGACCGGCGTGGCCCCGATGTATCCGTCCGGCGGGCCGGCGGCGAGGATCTCCGTGGCTTCGGACACTCGGGCGAACCCGGAACTGATCAGCGTGGGTAGGAAGCGCGTGACCCCACACTCGACCAGTCGAGCTCCGACATCCCATATCGAGCTGGGATCATCAGAGAAGTGGTGGCCCCAACCCCCGTTGATCTGAACGTCGAAGTACCCGCCTTCAACTATCAGCTCGGTCATTCGCCTGGCAGCGTCAGTTCTTCGAGCACCTTTACGAACAACTCGGCAGGCTGCGCGCCCGGGATGCCGTGTTCGCGGTTGAACACGAATGTGGGCACCGATGTGATTCCCGCAGCCCCGGCGTATTGCAGGCTCTCGAGCACCTCGGCCTTACCACCGTCGCTGTCGAGCCACGCGCGTGCGGTTTCCGGATCGAGTCCAACCTCTTCACCAAGGCGCACCAACTCGTCGACATCGCCGATGGCGATCCCTTCGCTGAAGTAGGCCTGCATGAGACGCTCCTTCAGTTCGTGCTGGCACCCCTGCTTCTCGGCCAGCGCAAGCAACCGATGGGCGGCGAGCGTGTTCGATCGCAAGGCGATGTCCATGTTGAAGTCGAGGCCCTCAGCCGCAGCTTCGGCCGTGACCCGATCGATGATCTGGGAGGCTTGCTCGGGGCCACCGAACTTCTTTCGTACGCCTGCCGCACCGGTTCAATCACGCCCGGCGCCGCCGTGGGATCGAGCTGGAAGGCTCGGTAGGCAACATCGATCTCGATGTCGGGATGGGCCGTTTCGAAGATCTCGAGTGCGGCCTCGAACCGGCGCTTGCCAATGAAGCACCACGGGCAGACGACGTCCGACCAGATCTCGACGCTGAGCTTGTTGGTTGGTGTTGCTGAGTCGGTGGTTGTCACGCTGTCTCTTGCACTTGGTCGCCAAGCTCGAACTCTTCGATGGCGAGGTCACGAAGTTTGTACTTCTGGATCTTGCCAGTGACGGTCATCGGAAACTCATCGGTGACGTGCACGTAGCGGGGAACCTTGTAGTGGGCGATGCGGCCCTGGCAAAACTCTCGGACTTCTTCAACGCTCAGCGACGCACCGTCTTCGGTCCGCACCCACGCCATAACTTCCTCGCCGTACTTCGCATCGGGCACGCCGATTACCTGCACGTCTTGGATTTTTGGGTGGCCGTAGAGGAACTCTTCGATCTCACGGGGGTACACGTTTTCGCCGCCGCGAATGATCATGTCTTTGATGCGGCCCACGATGTTCACGTAACCATCGTTGTCCATGGTGGCGATGTCGCCAGTGTGCATCCAGCCGTCGCTGTCGATGGCGTCTGCTGTCTTGTCCGGTTCGTTCCAGTACCCCTGCATCACCGAGTAGCCACGGGTGCAGAACTCGCCTGACTCATTGCGACCGACGGTCTCGCCCGTCTCTGGGTCGATGATCTTGATCTCAACGTGCGGATGCACCTGTCCGACGGTCGACACGCGCTTGTCGATGTCGTCGTCGACTCCGGTCTGAGTGCTGACCGGAGACGTCTCAGTCATGCCGTAGGCGATCGTGACCTGGTCCATGTTCATCTGTTCGATGGCTTGCTTCATCACCTCGATGGGACACGGCGAGCCCGCCATGATTCCCGTGCGGAGCGACGAAAGATCAACATCGCCAAAGCTCGGATCGGCCAAGGCGGCAATGAACATCGTGGGCACGCCGTAGAGGCTGGTGCACTGTTCTTCCTCGATCGACTTGAGGGTGGCCGCCGGCTCAAAGGCTGGGGCCGGGATCACCATCGTTGACCCGTGCGTGGTGGACCCGAGGTTGCCCATCACCATGCCGAAGCAGTGGTAGAAGGGCACGGGGATACAGACTCGATCGTTCTCGGAGTAGTCGCACGCCTCGGCCACGAAATAGCCGTTGTTGAGGATGTTCTTGTGGGTCAGCGTTGCGCCCTTGGGAAAGCCAGTGGTGCCAGACGTGTATTGGATGTTGATGGGATCGTTCGGGTCGAGCGTCGCTTCGACGGCGGCCAGCTCGTCAGCGGATACGTCACCTGCTGCGCTGAGCAACTCGGTCCAGTCGTCTGTTCCGATGAAGATGACCTGTTCGAGGTCGGGCAGATCGGGCTGTACTTCTTCGACCATGGCGACGTAGTTGCTGGTCTTGAAGTCGGTGGCGGCGACCAAGCCCTTGCACCCCGACTGGGCGAGGGCGTACTGCACTTCATGGGTGCGATACGCCGGGTTGATGCACACCATGATCACGCCAATACGAGCCGTCGCGTATTGCATGAGCACCCATTCGGCATGGTTGGGTGACCAAATACCGATGCGGTCACCCTTGGTGAACCCGCGAGCCAGCAGCGCTCGAGCGACTTCCTCAACCTTCTCGTTGAACTCGCGATACGACCAGCGAACGTCCTGGTGACGGACGATGAGCGCGTCGCGTTCGCCATGAGCGGCAACGGTTCTGGCCAGATTCGCACCGATCGTTTCATCAAGAAGTGGCGTATCGGTTCGGCCGGAAGCCTCTGCGAGCAGGTCGGTCATGTGGACGGGTCCCCTTCATCCAGTGCCAGTCTTGCGATGGCAATCATCCGGTGGTGATGCAACCACCGTAGTTTGCGCACTCAAAACCGAACAGATGGCTCGGTGAGACGGTTGTTGACGCGCAGCGAGTTACCCGGCGGCGAGCTCGGCCGCTCGATCCTGGCAGCGCTGTATCTCAACGCGCAGATCTGCAGTGAACTCACGCAGTTGTTCGCGACTCGCACGCTTGCCATCCGGCCCTGTCGGTGGCGGAATCGGGTCGCCAACCACAATGGCCACGTTGGCCCGCTTCATCATCTTGGAACCTTCGCCGAGTGCTTCCCCGGTTCCCACGATGCCAACAGGAACGACGTTGGCATTGGTTCGTGCTGCCAGCCACGCTGCTCCATCGAACAGCTCGCCAACATCGTGGCCAGCCTGCCGACCGCCTTCTGGAAACACGATCATTGACTCGCCGCGATCGAGCAGGGTCTTCGCCGCCGTGAGCGCTTCGCGATCGGCCTGACCTCGACGAACCGGGATGGCGCCAAGGGCAGCACAGAAGTACTTCAGTACCGGGACGGTAAACAGCGACTCCTTGCCAAGAGCGCGGATTCGCCGCTCACAGAGACAGGCAAGGAGCACGCTGTCGAGATGCGACCGGTGGACGGGCGCCAAGATCGTGGCTCCTGGCAGGTCGAGTGTGTCTGCTCCTTCGGAACGCATCTTGAAGAAGGGGAACAGCGTGCGTCTGATCGCCCGGCGCAACGTGCGGTACACCCGCAGCGACGATTCTTTGTCACCAGTTTCGAACGCCCACTCGCGCAGCTCTTTCGAGCGCGCCCGGTCACGCTTTGCGTCGTCGTTTCCCGATGCCGCCGCCGGCTTCACGTCTGTCACGTGCGCTAGTCAACCAGATCAACCGCTCAAAGGCAGACCTGCGTCGGTACGGTCGGTTGCGTGAACGATGCCGTTCAGCCGTCGTCGGCCACCGTGTTGCGACAGCTCTTCTTGCCCGTGTATCTGCCGGTGCTCGCTGTCAACGGCGGTACGGCAATGCTCGTGCCGATCTTGCCCCTGTACCTGCGAGACCTTGGCCTGTCGTTCACCTGGGTGTCGCTCATCATCGCGGCGGCCGGCCTCGGATCCATGTTTGCGCAACTGCCGGTTGGTCGATTGCTGCTGAAGGTCGGCGAATCGCCCGTGATGATCGGATCGCTCTTGGTCGTCGCAGTCTCGGCCGCGGTCACCGGGTTGATCGGCGCGACGGTGGCCCTTGTGGGTCTGCGGCTGATGTGGGGCGTTGGCTCTGTCGGGTGGCTGCTCTCGCGCCAAACGTTCCTGACCCGCACGGTCGACCAGGGTGTGCGAGGCCGTGCCATGTCGGTGTTTGGCGGCACTACTCGCCTGGCGTTCCTTCTTGGCCCGCTCATCAGCGGCTTCGTGGCCGCAAGTGCTGGCTTTCGAGTTGCCTTTGCCGTCGCCGGATTCACCACCGTGCTCGGCCTCTTGCCGTTGTTGTTCTGGCAGCGTCGGTCTGCGCTCGGCATTGCCGATCGGGCCGCAACAACAAAGACCGAACGAGTGTCGCTGCAACCCCACCTTGCGACGTTGGCGATCGCCGGTGCGGCACAGATCTGCATCATGGCTGCCCGGCAAGGACGCTTTGTTGTCCTTCCGTTGCTCGGCAAGGAAGTTGGCCTCGGCGAGGAAGAGATCGGCGCGCTGGTGGCCGCGGGCGGATTCTTCGACATGATTTTGTTTCCGGTCGCCGGATTCCTCATGGATAGGTTCGGCCGGCTCTTTGCCATCGTCCCCTCCTTCTCGCTGCTCGGCGTTGGACTGTTTGTCCTCGCCTCGGTGCAAACCACGCTCGGCATCACCCTGGCCGCCATCGTGATCGGCATCGGCAACGGACTCGGATCTGGCACCATGCTCACCGTCAGTTCAGACCTTGCCCCGCTCGAGGCGCCGAGCGAGTTCCTCGGAGCACTCGGGATGATTCGCGACAGCGGTCGAATCGGCGGTCCGTTGGTTGTCGGATTTCTTGCTGATCAAACCGGTCTGTCGGCCTCGGCGACCGCCCTCGGCGTTGTCGCCCTTCTTGGTGCTGCCATCTTCGGGTTTGGCGTCGGCGAAACTCGCGATCGACAAGCAACGGCGGCCACACCCATGCGAACATCGATGTCGAGCCCAAGCGGGGCCTGAGCCAACTCACCGGAGCTCCACCAGTGCCGTTCACCACCATTCGCAGCCGAGATCTGCCCGAGGGCCTTCGGATGTACTTCGAAGTGCACGGTCCAACTCGTGAGCCAGCGGGTCAGTACTTGCCAGTGCTCAACATTTCGGGCACGGGTGGCGATCTTCGTGAGTCGTTCCCCGACCGATCACCGCTCAACAAGGCGTTTGAGGTGTGTCACTACGACCAGCGAGGGCTCGGTCAAACCGACAAGCCAGATGGGCCGTATTCGATGGCTGGCTATGCCGACGATGCCGCTGCGCTGCTTGATGAGCTCGGGTGGGAGAAGGCCCATGTGGTTGGCACCAGCTTTGGCGGCATGGTTGCCCAGCACTTCGCGATTCGCCACCCCGAACGCCTGGGGCGATTGGTGTTGAACTGCACGTCGCCCGGCGGGCTCCATCCGAGCTTTCCGCTGCACACGATCGAGGAGCTCGACGTTGAGGCTCGGTTGGAGCTGCGGCTCGGTTTGCTCGACAACCGTTGGGATCCGGGGCGTGACGAACCGATTCCCGGACTCGGCGCTATCTACGACCGATACATCGCAGGCTTTCGAGATGAGCGACCATCGGAGTCACAGGCTGGGTACCTGCGACAGATCGAAGCTCGCAGTCATCACGATGCCACGCTCGGCCTGCCGAAGATCACGGCTCCAACGCTGGTTTGCGCAGGCGCCTACGACGATCTCGCTCCCCCGATCAACTCAGAACGCCTCGCTGAAGCCATCCCCAACGCCGAACTCCAAGTGTTCGACGGCGGCCACCTCTTCATGTTGCAGGACCGCACGTCGTTCGGCGCCATGACCGACTTCCTCAAAGGCCCGTAACTCACACCCACAGCCCCTCACCAACCCGTTCTGGAGTCCGTAGAGCACCAAAACGGGGGTCTACGGCCTCCAGAACCGGGTTTAGGCGGTGATGTAGGCGGTGAACTAGACGATGATGTCGACGATGCGGATGTTGATGTCGGACCCGTATTCAGGATGACCGGGGAGATACGGCTTGGGATCAGACCACGCCAGCGTCGCGAACTGCGCGCGCACTGACTCGAGCGCGGCCTCACACGATCGCGACTCCCAAAGGTCGGTCCGCTGTGAGAATACGACGCGACCGCCTGGACGACAGACTCGCCCGAGCTCTGCGACCACAGACGCGACGTCTGGCAAGTAGGTGAACACCCCGGCGCTCAGCACCGCGTCGAACGAATCGTCGGCCATCGGAAGGGGTTTGGTGAGATCAAGATGGGCCAGCGATTCGTACACCACCTCGCCATCGACTTCTCGCTCGCGAGCCATATCGAGTGAAGCCCGCGAGTAGTCAACGCCGACGATGTGTCCGAACCCCGCGGCCCGAAGCGCTACTCCAGCTCGTCCCGTGCCACAACCTGCATCGAGCACCAGTGCATCGCGATCAACGTCGGCGAGCTGGGCGGTCAGCAAATCGGGGACCTGGTATCCCCACGACTCGACATCGTCGTCGTAGCCCCCCGCCCACCCGTCGTAGAGCTCAGCAATGTCAGATGGTGCGGACGAGAACTGGCTTGCGAGTCCGTCTGCAGCGCTTCCTCCTGGGTGCCCCATTCACACATTGTTCCACCGACTACCGTTTGAGGCCGGCCTTCAAGTCCACGCCAAATGGGCCGATGGAGGCCCCATGCGTACCCGCAAGTCAGTTATTCCTACCCTTTTCGCGTCGATGCTGATCGCTGCGAGTTGCGGCGGCTCCGATGGCACCGAAGCCGGTGCCACCACGACCGTCCCCGCAGCACCAACGACGATCCAGTCCGAGGAACCGACAACGACGGCCGCCCCCACGACAACTACGACGGAAGCTCCGACTACCACCGAGGCTCCCACCACAACTGAGGCAGAAGGCCTGCAGTCGACCAGCGGCGGCGATCCCGCGGCATTCTGCGCCCTGGATGCCGACAGTGATGCACTCGACGCGGCCTATCCGGATGCGTTCATCGACCCAGAGCAGACCGAGAACTACCTCAACGAGCTCGTGCCACTTCTTGAAGAGGGCCAGGCCACCGCTCCGGCGGAAATCTCAAGTGACTTCAACGTGCTTGCCGAAGCGTTCTACAACGTCGAGGCCGAACTCGCAGCGAATGACTACAACCTGCTGCTCGCCGCCGAAGCCCTTGAACCGCTCTTTGACGATCCAACCATCGACGCAGCCGGAGACGCAGTCACCGAGTGGACCGAGGCCAACTGCGGCAGCACCGGCAGCGACGATTCCGCCATGGAAGACCTCGACCCTGAGGAACTCAACGAAGCAATGGAAGACGGCGAAGTGTCAGCCGAGCTTCTCGAACTTCTGCTTGCCACCGACACCGGCCGCCAGCTCTTCATCGAAGGCATGATGTCGGAGAGCTCGCTCACCTTCGAGCAAGCCGAGTGCTTCATCGACAACGTGCAGGTCGAAACCCTTGCCGCCGTCTCTGGCTCTGAGCCAACAGACGAGCAGACACTCGAGATTCTCACCGCCATCACCGACTGCGAGATTCCTCTCGACGCCTTCGGCTGATCGCCGACGAGCACAACGCAGCGCTCCTACGAAGGACACGCTGCAAATCGCTCAGCGTTGCAAAAACACAGAACAATCAGCGTTTGCAAACACAGAACAAAACGAGTCGAGCCCCCGTTTGTTGCCGCCAGGGAGAAGGCGGGAACGAGCGGGGGCTCGATAGATCAGCGGCACCGTGGGGAGAGTCGGTGACTGATCAGATCAGTGGCCGGTCTCAGCTGCGCTGGAGTTGAGCCTTTCGGCTGTTTGACGTCATCTCAGGCGAGGCCTGGGATTGCGGAGACCGGTGTTGGATCAAACGAAGGCCTCCCAACGACGGTCGAGCTCGGCAGAGACCTCGCGCAGGCGAGCTGCGTGGTGAGGATGAAGATCCCCGAGCCAGTCGGCGTAGGCCAACTCGGCTTCTTGCTGGACGAGTTCGTTGATCGTGATGTCTTCGCATTCACGAAGGTCGATGGTCAGGTCGGGGAAGGCAAGCACGGTGGCCGGAGCGTGGGCGACGGTCTCGGCGGCTTGCAGGGCTGGGCTTGGCTCAGCGTCGAGTGGGGCGACAGCGGCGCTCATCGTTGTCCTTCAACCATTTCGAAGGCGATTTCGACTGAGGCCAGGGCGCCGAGGACGACATCTTCGAACTCGCCGTCGATGGGGCCGAGCATGCGGAGGTCTTCGAGTACGTCTGAGATAAGGAGGCGGACGCCTTCGTCTTCGGTGGACTGGTGGAGGTCGAGCAGCCAGTCGGTGCAGCGGTCAAATGAGATGGCGCTTGGGCCGTCGTGGTCGGTGGCGGTGGCCCAGAAAGCTTCGCTGGTTTCGGTTGGTGTCATGATTGCGGTCATTTGGGTTTCTCCCTGTTTGAGCCCCGACTCCCCGGGGCGTTTGTTGTTAAGAGAGAACCTAAAGCCCCGCCGGAATTCCGAAATCGGGGGAACCCCGGGTCGTTAGGGGCCCCACTAGGGGGTTCCTCAGGAACCACCCTGAGCTGACCGGAAAACGGCCCGCCAAGCGGGCCGTTTTCCCACTGGTAGAGACGATTTTCGCGATCAAGCTCATAACTGCCCTCCAGGCGGGCCGTTAGGCACGGAGCCCCATCACTGCCCTCCAGGCGGGCCGTTCATACGCCACGGAGGCTTTGCCACGCACTCGCTGCGCCAGATTGGTGCCTCGGCAGCACCGAGGTTGGCGACAGACGTGCGCCGGAAGGCGAGGACTGGCTAGCGAGCTTGCGGCGCCTGGGCGTTTCTGAGCCCCGGCGAAGAAAGGCCGTTAGCGAACGGAGTGAGCGGCAGATCCGCAGCCCCGGCGTGCGACTGGTGTCAACCGGAAGAACCGGAAGAACCCGGAAAGAGCCCGAAACGGCTACCAGGTGTCGATGTTTGGCCGCTTCTTGCCTCGACGAGGCAGAGGTTCTGGAGCCGACACCAACAACGTCTTGATCCAGGTCCGAGAATCGACAGGATCAATCACGTCGTCGATCTCGAAGTGATCAGCCATGCTCACGCCCTTACCGACTTGATACATGCGATCAACCATCTCTTCGAACGTGGCAATGCGCTCGTCTGGGTCATCGATCGCGGCGAGCTCGTTGCGATACCCGAGCTTCACCGCTCCCTCGAGACCCATGCCCCCGAACTCACCGGTTGGCCACGACACGGTGAAGAGGTTCGACTTGAAGCCACCGGCGGCCATCGCCTGAGCGCCAAGGCCGTACCCCTTGCGCAACACAATCGTGCACACGGGCACATCAAGACTTGCCCCGGTCACAAACATGCGGCTGGCATGGCGAACGAGCGCCGTCTTCTCGGCCTCGGGCCCCACCATGATCCCCGGCGTGTCACACAGGTTCACGATCGGCACGTCAAAGGCATCACAGAGCTGCATGAATCGGCTGGCTTTGTCGGCACCGTCGGAATCGATGGCGCCAGCGAGGTGCACCGGGTTGTTGGCAATCACGCCAACCGGTCGACCTTCGATGCGAGCAAGCGCGGTGATCATGCCGGGACCAAACTCTCGACGAAGCTCCAGCACCGAGCCAACGTCAAACATCGTGTCGATCACTTCTCGCACGTCGTAGACCCGCAGGCGGTTCTCCGGGATGATGTGGCGCAGTCGACGCTGATCTGCCGCTTCCCACTCTGCTAATGGACCCTGGAAATACGAGAGGTACTGCTTGGCCACTTCGACGGCCTCGGCCTCGTCGTCGACGAGGATGTCAATCACGCCGTTGGGAACCTGCTCGCTGATGGGACCAACCTCGTTGGGTCGGTACACGCCGAGTCCACCGCCTTCGATCATCGCAGGTCCGCCCATGCCAACGTTTGAGTCGCGGGTTGCGATGATCACGTCACAACAGCCGAGCAACGCCGCGTTGCCGGCGAAGCAGTAGCCGCCGTTGATGCCGACGAGGGGCACGAGCCCACTGAGCTCGCCCCACAACGCGAAGGCCAAGCAATCGAGGCCTGCGACACCAACACCATCGGTGTCGCCCGGTCGTCCGCCGCCACCCTCGGCAAAGAGAACCACGGGCAGTTCCAGATCGTGGGCCAACTCGAAGAGCCTGTCCTTCTTGCGATGGTTCTGGCTGCCCTGGGTGCCGGCCAGCACCATGTAGTCGTAGGTGACAACCACGCACTGCACGTCACGGTCAGACGTTCGATGCTCCGGAGGAAAGAGTTCGCCGTTGACCGAGCCGATGCCGCCGATCAAGCCGTCGCCTGGGGTCTTCTCGATTAGGTCGTCGATCGATCGACGCTTCCTCTGCGCTGCCACCACGAGTGGCCCCCACTCGATGAAGCTGTCGCCGTCAACGAGATGAGCGAGGTTCTCTCGGGCTGTTCGCTTACCTCGACTGTGTCGTTTGGCGACCGCTTCTGGACGGTTCTCGTCGAGCCCGTAACCATGACGCTTGATGACCTCGGCCAGGTCGGGACGAATCACATCGAGGTCGACGTCGTCTGCCGCCTCGATCGCGGCCGCCTCGACCGATCCTTCCTCGATGATCACGAGCGGCGTCGCTTCAAACACGGCATCACCAGCGACAACAGGAAGCCGGAGGATCACACCGTCTGCCGGAGCCGTGATCACATGCTCCATCTTCATCGCTTCCATCACGAGGAGTTGGGTGCCGGCGACGACTTCGTCGCCCACCGCAACATCGAGGCTCATGATCGTGCCCTGCATCGGGGCGAGGACGGCAAGGCCGTCAGCATCGGCCCCCGCATGATCTGCCGGCGACTGCGGCGTCGTCGGTGCAGCTTTTCCGTGGTCGAGCACAGCAAGAGGGTCGGAAGAGTCGAGCTGCGCTCCGGCCAAACCCGGCGTGCTCGCATCGGCTTCAGCGACGCCAGGAGCGTGGGCGGTCTCAATAGCGGTTGCCGCCGCAAGGAGTTCATCGAGATGATCGGAAACAAATGACGTTGGCCACGCTCCAGCGGTGAAGTCGGGTCGGTCAAGAAGTGCTTGGAGAAACGCAGCGTTGGTCCGCACGCCTGACGCATCAAACTGCTGCAAGGCTTGGCGAGCTCTGACGGTTGCGTCTGCGAGGCCGGGCGAGCGACGATGGACAATGAGCTTTGCCAACAACGAGTCGAAGCTCGGAGGCGTGATGTAGCCGGCGTAGGCATGCGTTTCGACGCGCACTCCCAAGCCACCGGGAAGATCGATGCGATCGATCAGCCCACCGCTCGGCCGTGCAGTGCCGTCGTCTTGCATCGTTTCTGCGTTGACCCGCAGTTGGATCGCGCATCCGACAGTGGGCGGGGCTTCCAAGAGTCCGAGCTCGGCCAGCGTCGCCCCCCCGGCGATCTGAAACTGGGTGTGCACAAGGTCGATGCCGAGCACTTCCTCTGTGACGGTGTGCTCGACCTGCAGCCGTGCGTTGGCCTCGATGAAGAAGACGTCTCCTGAGGTCTTGTCGGCGAGAAACTCAAAGGTGCCGAGGCCCGAATAGTTCACGGCGGCGGCCAACGTTTCTGCGGCCTCCCACATCGCCCGGCGGGCCTCGTCGTCGAGGTCTGGCACCGGCGCAACCTCGATGATCTTCTGGTTCTGGCGCTGGATCGAGCAGTCACGATCGCCGAGCGCGGTGACCGCACCGGTTCCGTCGCCCACGATCTGCACTTCGAGGTGTCTGGCCACTTCGACGAGTCGCTCCGCGTAGACGGCTCCGTCACCAAACGCGGTGGCTGCTTCTGATGATGCTCGTTCGAAAGCTGCGGCCACATCGTCGCCAGGTCGAACCCGACGCATGCCTCGCCCACCGCCGCCGGCGACCGCCTTGAGCATCGTTGGGCCGTTGGCTTCCACCCAGGCCGCTGCCGCATCGCCACTCGGGAACGGATCTGCTCCCGGCAGCACCGCAACGCCATGCTCGACCGCTAGTGATCGAGCAGCACCCTTGTCGCCGAACCGGGCAAGTGCTTCGGCGCTTGGACCGACAAACACCAGGCCGGCGTTCGCACACACCGTTGCAAACTCCGCGTTCTCGCTGGCAAAGCCATAGCCCGGGTGCACCGCGTCGCAGTCGTTGGCGATGGCAACCGCGACAAGTCCGTCGACATCGAGGTAGGCGGCAGGGCCACGTCCTTCGAGCGCAACACGTGTCGTGGCCAACCGACACACCATGGGGGCTGGCTCATCGACTGTCGAGAGAGCCACCGTCTCGATGCCGAGCTCATGTGCCGCTCGCACAATTCGGCAGGCGACTTCTCCACGATTGGCAACGAGTACTCGGCGCAACATGGCCCGAGTCTCGTCGACGCGTCACATCACGGACAAAAGCTGTTGCCTAGTTGGTTTGAGCCACCGATGGACGTTCTGGAGCGAAGGCTTGATACAGCACGATGTAGTAGGCGCCAGCAATTGATGTCAGCACGAACCGGAGCAAGACACCCATGGTGTCGCCTGCTGTGACGGCATTGGCCACCCACCATGATCCCATGCCCAACGACACCAGGAATCCGATCAGAAACATCCAACGCGCCACGTTGCTTACCGCCTTCACTCAGCCCTATCTCACCTACCGTAGGCGACGACTACACAACGAAGAAGAGGAGAACTCCTCACAAAGGGTGCTCCTCAAGCGCTATTCCCTCAAGGCGACGCCATTCCCGCACGGCACGGTCCCCTAGTCTCGACACATGCTCTTCGTACTTCATGCGCTCGACAAGCCGGACTCTGCCCACATTCGCGCCGAGACGAGGCCAGCACACCTGGAGTTCATGGGTGGCTACAACCTGGCCGTCGCCGGTCCGCTGCTTGATGACCTCGGCAACATGATCGGCTCGATGATCGTGCTCGACGTCGAAGATCGAGCCGCAGCCCAGGCCTTTGTCGATGGCGACCCCTATGGCAAGGCCGGACTGTTCGAGTCGGTCAATCTGCACGAGTTCAAGAAAGTGGTTTGGCCCGAATAGCCTGGAGTGATGGTCGATTTCGAGCAGACACTTCACTGGAACGACACCGACGTCGAGGTGCACAAGGTCGTCGTCGGCCCATACGACAACAACGTTTTCGTGATTCGCTGCCGTCATACCGGTGAGGCCGTCATGCTCGATGCGGCCAACGAGCACGAGCTGCTCCTCGAGCTCTGCCAGGGCCTCGGTGTTCGTACGGTGCTCGAAACGCACGGCCACTGGGACCACATTCAGGCGGTGCCTGCGGTTCGAGACGCCGGGTTCGAAGTGGGTGTTACGGCGGCAGACGCCGAGATGCTTCCCAGCTATGACTACATCCTCGAAGACGACAAGATGATCGAGGTCGGCGATCTTCGTCTGCACACGATCACTACCCCGGGCCACACCCCTGGCTCGATCTGCTTCAAGCTTGTCGACAAGCCACTGCTCTTCACCGGCGACACGCTGTTTCCCGGCGGCCCTGGCGCCACCAAGTGGGAGTACGCAAGCTTCGACACGATCATCGAGTCGATCGACGACCGTCTCTTCGTGCTCCCGCCCGACACGATCGTGTTGCCCGGCCACGGCGACGACACCACCATCGGGACAGAGCGCCCCCATCTCCAGTCGTGGGTCGATCGGGGTTGGTAAACCTCCCCAAGCCTCCCGGCTCCGAAACACCCAAGGAAGAACTCGGCACGGCAGCAGACGCTCTGTCTGTGCCCGCGTTTCGACGTGTCTTCTTGGCGTCGTTTGCGTCGAGCACCGGCCGTTGGATGCAAAACGTCGTCCTCGGCGTTTTCGTGTTCAACCTCACCAACAGCCCGAGCTTCACGACGTTCGTGATCTTCGTGCAGCTGTTTCCGCTGCTCGCCCTCAGCATCGTGGGCGGCAGCCTTGCCGACACCGTCGATCGCAAAAAGCTGTTGATCGCCACCCAGGCATGGCAAGCCGGCTGGGGCTTCTTCCTCGCCTACCACGTGATCGACGGCGACATCTCTCGACCACTGCTCCTCCTGATCGTGTTCATGACCGGCATTGGTCAGGCCCTCTACGCGCCCGCGTTCACGGCGATCGTGCCGAGCCTTGTTGGCCGCAAGAACCTGTCGGCTGCCATCTCACTCAACTCGGCCCAGGTGAACGGCTCCCGCATCATCGGTCCCGTCATCGGCACATACCTGGCCACCACCATCGGCATCGCCGAGGTGTTCGCTATCAACGCCGCCACCTACATCTTGATCATCGGCGCGTTGGCGTCTGTGACGATGCCCGAGATTGCCCGTTCAACGCTTGGCACACGCGACCGCCTGCTCAGCGGACTCCGGCTCGCTCGCAAGTCGCCTCAGGTCGGTCGACCACTGCTGACGATGGTGCTGTTCTCGCTGCTGTGCTTGCCGTTCATCGGCCTCATGCCGATCGTGGCTGAGCTCAACTGGGGCATCGAATCAGAGAGCCAGACCTACGGCCGGATCTACTCCGTGTTCGGCATCGGCGCGTTCGTCGGAGCGCTTGCCGTTGGCACCGTTCTCCTACGGGCCGACAAGCCAACGGTCATCCGCTGGACGCTGCTGGGCTTCGGAATCTCGATGGGCGTGATGTCGCTCCTCCGCAGCCACGAGCTGGTGTATCCCGTCATCTTCTTCGTCGGATTGTTCTACTTCACCATGCCAACGGCACTCAGCACGTTCCTGCAAGAACATCTGGCTGATGAAATCCGCGGCAGGGTCATGGCGCTGTGGGTGATCTCGTTCGGCGGGATCATCTCCATCACCAACCTGCTGTCCGGCGCGTTGGTCGAGGCCACCTCGGTAAGCACCGTGCTCTCCGGCAGCGCCGTCGCCGCCATCGCCATTGGCCTCGGCGTACGACTCACACCAGGGGAACTCGTCGACGAGTCGCTACTCGACGACACACCCGCAACACCGCATGCCGACCCAGTTGATGGGGCCGATACGCCCCTTACCGGCCCAGTTGCTGCGGCCGGTACGCCCCTTATCGGCCCTGCCAGGTCCGCAACGGAGTCTTGATCTTCCCGCCGATCACGGCAAGGCACCTGGCCTTCTCGGCCGACGACATGTCCGAGGCTTGAATCGCCGAGATGTACGCATGGAACACTCGGGCCACAAACACTCGATCGCCGGCACCGAACTGCTTCATCTCTTCTGAGCTCTGATCGAGGCGGTTCGAGTTGAGATGGTGGCTGCGACGGTTGAAGAGCCGCTCGTCGAGCTCAACGATCTTGCCCTGAAGCAACAGCTCAAACAGCAACACCTTGTCTGCGCCATAGAACGAGCGGTGCAGCAGCGTCTGCTCCACGGCCTCTCGCCGGATCAAACCAAACACAAACGACAGGCGATGTGTGTTGCGTACTACCGACCGAATCCGTTCTGACGGACGGTCCTTCTCGAGCCACTGCGACGACGCAGACTCGTAGCGAAACGGCTCGACGAATCCGTCTGGATCGACGAAGCCGCGCTTGAGGGGCACGAGTGGTTCGCCGTAACGATCGATGGCGTTGCTCTTGGCGTGCGCCAGCACGACGTCTGGCCGACTGTCCAGCACGGCGAC
>CALLGK010000061.1 GCA_938009905.1 uncultured Acidimicrobiales bacterium
CCGTGATCGGCGGGCCAGTAGCGGCCGTCGCTCTTGATTTCCCAACCTTCGGGCGGGGGCCACGGGTACTCGTTTCCGTCCCATGCGGTGTAGTTGTCAGACATTCGAATACCTCTCGCGTGCGTGCCTCGGCATGCTAAACCACCGGCGCCGACGAGGCGGTGCTTTGCGTTGCTCGGTTCGAGCGTGAGCGAAAATGGCGCCGACAATTCTTGTCGGCCGAACCGTGGCCATCGTGACCTTCAACCACGCTCCGTGGTGTTCAATGTGAACTTGGCCACAAATGGTGAGATTCGGTTGGTTGTCTGATTCGGTCGCTTGTAACGTAACCGTCACGAACGAGCTCTCTCGGGGGCTGACAACCCGAGCGACACCGTTGATCTGGCGAGGCGGAACTCGAATACCAGACACGGAGACGCAGCCCTGGCGGGCCAATCGCGTACCCCTTTGAGGAGCTCTTTCGTTCTTCCTCGGCGTACCCCGAGAGGTCTGGCTTGGTCTCGTCGCCGCGTCTTCGAGTTGCTCTCGCGCAGCGCAATCCCGTGTGGAGGTACCGAAATGACGAATCCATCGCCCATCGTGGGCAACTACAGACCGATCGCAGAAGCACCCGCTTCTGCCGCCGTTCCTTTCTCAACTGAGCCAGCCGCCAGCGCGTCTCGGCCCGTCTGGCCAGTCGCGATCTTGGCGCTCATGCTTCTCGCCGGATCCATTGCATTTGTGTTTCGCCCGGCTCCTTCGATTGCCGAGCCTGCCCACGACGATCAGATCGTCCGTCTCTACAACACCGCCCTCGGTCGCATGCCAGATGCTGAGGGCCTCGCCTATTGGAGCGAGCGTCGCGAAAACGGCGAAAGCCTCGTCGAGCTCGCTCGCGTCATGATCGAATTGCCGGAGGCACAGGAAGTCAGCTCCGGCGACTTCATCGTTGATGCATACCGCAACGCCCTTGGTCGTGAGCCCGAGCCCGAGGGCTATGCCTTCTGGGCCTCGTTCGATGATCCGGCCGAAGCCATTGCCGCCATTGCCGACTCAGAAGAGCATGTTGTGCTCACCGGCACCCTGCCTCCTCCTGTTGACGAAGATCTCAACGGCGTCGCTAGCCCATCGGCTGCCGCGCTGACCGTGCCAGACGATGTGCCCGCAGGTTGGGTCGACACCGGCAACGGTGTGTTCGTCCCGCCGATCCTGCTCGAGATTCGTCACTGCGAATCGCGTGGCGACTACCAGGCCGCCAACCGTCGCTCATCGGCTCGTGGCGCCTACCAGTTCCTCACGCTTAGCTGGAACGGCTATGGACACGCTGAGCGCTACGGCGTCCCATCAGCCGACAAGGCCACGCCGGCTCAGCAGGACGAGGCTGCCCTGATCACCTGGCAGCGTGACGGCACCCGCCCCTGGTACGCCAGCCGCCACTGCTGGGGCTAACTCAGCCGCAAACCCCGAAGAACTTCTCGTTCTGGAGGCTGTAGAGCACGTTTCGGTGCTCTATGGCCTCCAGTTCGGGTTTCGGGCGGTGACGAGGGCCGTGCGGTTAGTTGCCTTGGACGTCGAAGATGGAGGTGTAGCCGCGCGACCAGTCGGGGGCTGCTGGCATGCGCCGGCCGTCCACTTCGATGTGGGTTGGGGCGCCCCCTCGCACGATCTGATGACCTGACCGACCAGTGGCTCCGTTGGCGCCGACGCCGATGAGTGGATAGCTGTCGGCTCGTGAATAGGTCTGCAACAGCAGCGGCCGCATCCGTTCGGAGTCGTTCGGTTCTGAGCCGTGCACCGCACAGCAGTTGTGCACGGTGACGCTGCCGGCCGGGCCCTTGAGGTAGTCGGCGCTGTCCAGGTCGACCTGGGCGAGGTCGGTGTCGTTCAACGCCCCGGTCCAGGCGCCTTCTTCGTCTGCAAGATCGAACAGGGGACCCTTGTGGCTGCCGGGCACGATGCCCATCGGCCCCATCTCGTCGTCGACATCGCGTAGGTAGACGCCGATCGTGAGTGGCGAGAAGTCGGTGTGGGGCCAGAACTGAATGTCCTGATGCCACTTCACCTCGTCGCCTCCCGAGTGCCACTTGATGTTGAGCTTCGAGTGATGAAAGCGGATGTTCGGTCCGAGGATCGCCTCGGCCAAGTCGGTGGCCGGACCGTCCAGGGCGAACTCGGCGAAGATCGGGTCGACATCGGTTGGCGTATTGATGCGACGGAGTCGAGGGTTGTCTGGCGAGTGCTCTGGTTCGGTGTCGAACCGACGGTCCTTCGGCTCGGCGGTCCGACTGACTTCGATGTACTCATCGAGCTTGGCGTTGAGCCTCTCAAGCCATTCGTCACTGATCCACGAGTCGAGCGCCAAGTAGCCCTTGGTCTCGTAGTGGTCGAGTTGGGTCTGTGTAAGCAGCGTCATGGCATCTCCTCGCTGGAGGTTCCCTATGGTCGACGCTACGTGCCAAGGTGGGGTTGTGCCGAATCCCGCTGGGCCCGATGACCGAACGATGACCAACCTCACCAATCAGAGTGTTGAGTTGTTGCAAACCATGATTCGCAATGCGTGCGTCAATGACGGCACGCCCGAATCTGGTCAGGAGGTCCGAAACGCCGACACGCTCGAGTCGTACCTTGAAGGCACCGGCCTCGACATCGAGCGCTACGAGCCGACACCCGGCCGTGTCTCGATGGTGGCCCGCATCGAGGGGTCAGACCCCGAGGCAAAGAGCCTTTGCCTCATGGGGCATACCGATGTCGTGCCGGCCAACCCCGATGGTTGGGAGCGAGACCCATTCGGGGGCGAGCTCGTGTCGATGCCAGACGGCAACGCCGAGGTGTGGGGGCGGGGTGCGGTCGACATGCTCAACATCACCGCATCGCAGGCGGTGGCCTTCAAGCACCTCGCCGAATCGGGCTTCAAGCCAAGAGGCGACCTCATCTATTTCGCTGTCGCCGATGAGGAATCTGGCAGTGCCCACGGCGCTCGGTGGATGGCCGACAATGAACGTGACGCAATCATGGCCGACTACGTGCTCACCGAAAACGGCGGACTGCACGGAGGCTCGGCGAGCGGCCCAACGATCAACGTGAACGTGGGGGAGAAGGGCGTGGCCTGGCGCCGCATCCGAATCAAGGGAACTCCAGGTCACGGCTCAACGCCGTTTCGACGCAACAACGCGCTCGTCAAGGCCGCCGGTGTCATCAACCGCATTACCGAATATCGCCCGCCGGCAAAGTTCACCGAGCTGTGGCGCGAGCGCGTCGAGACCCTTGGCCTCGACAAAGAGGAAGAGGCCATCCTGCTCGACCCAGACAAGATCGAGGACTACCTCGACGAGATGCCGGCCGCCGGAGCCCGCTATCTCTACTCGTGCACCCACACCACGTTCTCGTGCAACGTGATCGATGGCGGCGGCCAGATGAAAACCAACGTCATTCCTGACGACGTTGTGCTCGAAATCGACGTTCGCACGTTGCCGGGCGAGTCAGAAGCCGACGTGCGTGAGCATCTGGAAGCAGCACTCGGCGACTTGGCTAGCGAGGTTGAGATTGAGCCGATGATGAACGACATGTCGACGATGAGCCCGATCAACACGCCGCTCTGGGACGCCCTCGAACGCTCCATCAACGACCCGTTTCCCGACGCCCGCCTCTCGCCGCAACTGGTGGTCGGCTTCACCGATTCGCGGATCTACCGAGAGATGGGAGCCATCGCCTACGGCGCAGGTTTGTTCAGCCCGTCGCTCGACTCGAGCGACTTCGGCATGCGGTTCCACGGTCACAACGAACGCATCGATGTGGAGTCGATGCGCCTGTCCACCAAGCTCTGGCTCGACGTGAGCCGCGACTTGCTGGGCGGCTGACCTCAAGCCTTCGTCCCCCTCTTTCGGGGTCGTGCTCAAGGTTGTCGAAGCTGCTGACGATGACTCGTGCGTTGATGACCCGTTGACCGCTGTCTCGGCAGCGAACGACGGCATCCAGGTGACGCATGCGCAGTTACCGGACAATCAACCGGGCGGAATACGCAGACTCTGATTTTGCTGGGTCATGCGGCAGCCGGCGGTGTGGGCGAGGTCCGGGACTGGCATGGCACCACCTGATCCTTCTGGACACGTGGTGAACCAAGCGCTGAGCAAGGCGTCCGTCGCTCAGACTCGGATCGTCTGCGACGAACGTCGCTATGAGGCCTTGGTGACCTCGACCTGCACCTCGGTCACGTAGCTCTCGTTGTCTTGAGTGACGGGCTGGGTGCACACCAGGTTCCACTCGTAGCTCGGGCCGGCAACTTGCCAGCCGTTGTCTTCAACCCACGTGAGCAGGTCGGTGTTTGCCTCGGGCAGTCGGTTGAACGCTCCGTTGTGAATGAGGCTCGCCACTTGGACTGATTCGATCACCCGTGTTTGTACCGGTGATGCTGCTTCGAAGTCGTCGGCGACAGGGATGCCGACTTCGATGTCGATCTCCGATCCGTCGTCTGCGAAGTAGTGGTACACCTGGGTGGCTGGTCCCGTTGCGGCCGCCGGGTTGACGGCCGAGAACAACTTCTCGAACAAGGAGCTGATCTCCTCGACCCCTCCAATCTGTTCTCGTATGAACGCAATCCGGGTTGCTTCTGTGGTCTTGACGCTTACGTCAGGCATGGCTGATTCCAATCTTCGGTTCAGTTGAGCCAGCTGGGCTTGTGCCCGCTGCAGCTGCTCCGTGATCTGCGCCGATTCTCGCTCTAGCCCCGCTACTCGCGTTGCGAGGACGTCACGAAACTCTCGATCATCGAGCTGATCGTCAAGCACCAGGCGAACCTCGTCGAGCGAGAGGCCAATGTCCTTGAGCGCTATCAGACGAGAGGCTCGACTGACCTGGTCGATTCCATACTTCCGATACCCCGTTGACGGATCGGTTTCTGCCGGTGGCAGAAGTCCGAGGTCGCTGTAGTAGCGGATGTTGCGGACCGACAGGTCGGTCAGTCGGGCGAACTCACCGATCTGAAGCAGCATGTGACGATCCTCGGGTTTCCAGTCACTGGAGAGTCAAGCAGAAATGTCAGAAGAGACCGAGGTCACGCTCGTCGTGTTGGGCGGCCGACAGAATGCACGCCCGCTGGCCTTCATGGTTGAACCATGATCTTCAACCGAACCGCCCGCACCCGTTTCGCCGCAGCTGCTCTGGGAGTTGTCCTTGGCCTCTCCGCCTGTGGTGGCGCCGAACTGCCGCAGGCCCAGCCCAGCTCGGGGCCTGTCACCACACTTTCCAGCGGCGACCCGTTTAACACGATTCCCCCCGAAGACCGCTCGGAGCTCGGCTCTGGCCTGGCCGAAGGCGACGCCGCCATGGGTGGCGGCGCAATCGATGACGCTCCGGCCGATGGAACGTCTGAGGGAGCCGTGCCCGTGAGCGACGGTGACACTCCCGAGGGTGATGACGCTGACAACGATGCTGCTGAGGGCGATGCTGCTGACAACGATGCAACCGGCGGCGACTGCCTGGTGGGTAGCTGGATCTTCACCACGACGGAGATCGACGACTACTACAACCAGCTCGAAGCCGATGGTGTCACGTTCGATGTGACGGGCGACGTTCGGGTCGAGCTCCGGGCCGACGGCAGCTTCAGCTACACGCCGACGTTCGGCTTCACCATGACCATCGACGGCATGGCGGCCACGGGTCAGTCGTCTGGCTCTGCGGTTGGCAACTACACCGCCGTCGACGGCGTCTTCACGATGCAGGCCACCGAAGACAACACCGACTTCTCGGTGACGTTCAGCGGCATCTCGATGTCGGCCTCCGACTTGGGTGTCGAGCTGGTCGGCATGTCTCAGATTGGCACGACCTACA
>CALLGK010000062.1 GCA_938009905.1 uncultured Acidimicrobiales bacterium
GTCGAAGTGAAGAGGACCGTGGCTCGCCACGCGGTCGCTCGGCACGAGCTGGCAATACGCAACGCCCCACAGCCCAAAGCCCAGGCTGGTGTGGTGCGAGTGCATCATCCCCTTTGGCATGCCGGTCGAACCGGACGTGTACATCAGGTAGGCAAGGTCGTGGGTTTCGACGGTTCGCTCCGGTGCAGCGCTTGAGCGCTCCCCCACATCAGCCCAAGTCAGCTGACTGCGTCGACTCTCAGCCTTTTGGTCCGGACCGATCGTTGCCGTGATCGCAGCACCAGCCGTGGTTTCGTCGAGTCGCGACAACAGGCGGTTCTCGGTAACCACGATCGAGATCCCGCAATCGTCAAGAATCATGTTGAGGCGCTCGGCCGGAATGAGCGGATCGATCGGCACAAACGCACAGCCCGCCTTCATGATGCCGTACGCCGTCACGACGGTTTCGATCGATTTGTGCAAGTAGAGCCCCACCCGATCACCAGGCTGAGCCCCTAGCTCGATCAGGGTGTTCGCTAACCGGTTCGTGGCATCCCGAAGCTCTCCATACGACAGCGTTGCGTCACCCATGACCACCGCAGGATGAGACGGGTCACGCTCGGCTCCGCGATCTACCGCGTCATGAACCAGCAGTGGCATCAGACACCCAGAAAGAACGACCGACGTTCGCGGGCTGCCGCAACCAAGTCGGCATCTCCGGTGCGCTCCGCGGCCTCAATCAGCCACTCATAGGTGAGCGCGCAATCGGCAACGTGGTTGTAGTGAACCCGACTGAGGAGGGCCAACGTGTCGCTCATCGTGTCACGATCCATCAGCTGCGCGATGCCGGCAATGGCTTCGTCGAAGTTTTCTGGCAACGGCATCCGCTCGACGAAGTCCGGTTCGACGTTTTCGGCGTAGCAGCTTGGATTGCTGAACAGATCGGCGAAGTCGACATCAGAGACAAAGTCGCACGTCAGATAGACGCGGGGCTCGCCGTCGTAGCTCGCAGCCGAGTGAGCCACGGTGCCGTCGATGAACCAAACCTCGCCTTGCCGCATGCGGAACACACGGTCGCGCTCTGAGTGGAGCGACGCATCGCCGAGCTTGAGGGCGATGTGAACACGGGTGAATTCGTCTTCTGGAAGATCGAGATAATCACGGTGCGGAATGAGCATGCCGTCTTCACACAGGAAGATGCGGGCCCACCTCAGATGATCGAGGTTGAACGTTGTCTCGATGAGCTCACGGAAGTACGGGAGCGTGTCGAGAAACGGAGTGGCCACCGGAGGGCCGGGGTGGCCACCGAATACCTGGTCGGCCGGATCACCGGAGTGATTCATCAGCACACAGTTCTGCCAACCAGGATTGCCTCGGGCGAAGTCTGAGTAGCCCTGGTTGAACGGCAGCTTGAGGGCCTTGTCGATTTCGGCGTCGAGGCGTGGTTGGTCCAGTTCGACTCGCCCGATGATGCGTGCGTGCAAACCATGTACCTCTGCATGTTTCGACGACGTTCGTGGAGTGGAATCCGACATTGTTCCTTATCGCTCACTAGTCCGCTGTTTTGCGTTCATACGTCCATTCGTCACACGGCATCCATCTGGATGCGCGTCGCGTGGATGTACGGCCGCCGAGCCCGCATGCCATCTTGACCCGAATTGGCGATCGGCGAGTGGGCCATGTGGACGTTTTCAGCAGAGTCCTCCGGGGATATTCGACTGTTTGAGCGGGCTACTCAAGGCATCTTTGCCTAAGGCTTGATTCCGGCCGCAGCAGAGGCCAACGTTGACGCCCATGCCGACGACTGAAGTCACCAGTGACGCACCAAATCCGATCCTGGCCGAGTTCTGGGTTCGTGATGCCCAGGCCATCGAGGATGACCTTGCGGCCCTCCGCAGCGCGCCGCCGGTGTTTCTTGCCGAAGAAGAGTCTCAAATTCCCGACATCATTCCGACGGGCCCTGGCGGTTGGGTGATCACACGCCACGCCGACATTCTCGAGGCATCGAAGAACCCACAGGTCTTTTCCTCGGCTGAGGGCATCACGATGCTCGATACTCCCATGGAGTTTGCCGAGTTCTTCTCGTCCATGATCGTGATGGACGACCCCCGTCATGCCCGGTTGCGCAAGTTGGTGTCGGCAGGCTTCACGCCACGCAAGCTCAACCAACTGATCGAGGGCGTGCAGGTGCAAGCCGCTCAGATCGTCGACAACGTGATCGATCAAGGCGAGTGTGACTTCGTCGTCGATCTGGCCGCCCGGCTTCCGCTCAAGATCGTGTGTGATCTCATGGGCATCCCGGAATCGGAGATCGACACAGTCTTCGATCACACCAACGTGATCCTTGGCGCTGGCGACCCCGAATATGTCGCAGATGTCGACGACGCGATGGGCGCCATTCTCAACGCTGGTCTTGGGTTATCCGGCCTCATGACCGAGATCGCCGAGAAGAAGGACGCAGATTCAACCGGGGCAACCGAAGACGACGATCTCACCACGATCCTGGTGAACGCGGAGGTCGACGGCGAAAAGCTGAGCTACGCCGACATCGCGTCGTTCTTCATTCTCCTCGTGGTCGCCGGCAACGAGACCACCCGCAACTCGATGGCATGGGGGCTCCATCACCTCACACAGAACCCTGAGCAGAAGGCGATCTGGCAAGCTGACCTCGATGGCGTCGGCCCCACCGCAGTTGAAGAGATCGTTCGAATCGCAAGCCCCGTCACCTACATGCGCCGAACCACACTCGAAGACACGCATCTCGGCGGCACCGACATTCCAGCGGGCGACAAGGTTGCCTTGTTCTACATCGCCGCAAACCGGGATGAAGACGTGTTCGAGAACCCGTACGCCTTTGACGTGAAGCGCAATCCGAATCCGCACGTTGGGTTCGGTGGTCCCGGTCCTCACTTCTGTCTCGGTGCCCACCTGGCCCGCCGCCAGATTCAGGTGATGTACAGCGAGATCTTCAACCGCATGCCGAACATTCGAGCAACCTCTGAGCCCGACTTGCTGTCGTCGAGCTTCATTCACGGAATCAAGCACCTCACCGCTCGCTGGGACTGATTGTTGTCGCTGAGCGTTGAATCTGGGCCCTAGCCCAGGTTGAGGTCAGCACCACCTGGCAGCGTGAGGCCAGTTCCAGGCACGGTGAGCGGTGGTTGTGTGATCTGCGGTGGCAATGTGACGCCCGGTGGCGCCTCAAGGACGGGTGGCGGCGTTTCTGGACTTGGCTCAGGCGCTGGTTCCGGCTCGGGCGCTGGTTCTGGCCCGGGTTCTGTTACCCGAGGAGGGTCGACCGGTGGTTCAGTTGTCGACGGCTCGTTGGTTGTCGTCGGCCCCTTCGTGGTTGGTGCACTACTGGGCGCAGTCGGTAGAGCCGTCGTCGGGGCAGTCGTTGGCTTGGGCTCGGGGGCGGTCGTGGGCTCTGGCAATGGGTCCGGCACGGTTGTGGTGGGCGTTGGTGCTCGCTTTGGCGCAGGCTTGTTGGGGACGGGGCCGTTGGGGACCGGGTCGTCCGGTGCAGGCGCAGTCGGTGCTTCCGGTGCCTTCGGTTCGTCGTCAGCAGGATCGGCGAAACCCTCAGACCCGTCGTCGAGCGCTGAACCCAAGCGAGACCTCATCTCGGCGTCGTCGAGGTCTTCTTGCTCCGTCGTGGATGTAGCGAGGACGGTCGTTGATGTTGCGACCTCGTCTGCGGGCTCAGCTGCGACGGGAGCATCTACTGTCTGAATCTGTGACGTCTCCTGGCCGCTGGCGAGACTGACGGTTGCCGCCAGCACGACCGATGCTGCAACGACGCCTGTTGCAATAGCGAGGCGTGATGGTGAAAGGACGGATGATGTCTCGGCGTGTTCGGTCGTCTTCTTCATAAACGTGACAGTACGAAGAGCCAGCCCGGCGCTCCGTTGGCTGCCCAACACAACGCATGTGACACCGGCCATAGCCGTACTGCACTTCGTAGAGTGAGTGGGTGTTAGCCGCTCTCACCGTTCTCGGCGTCTCGTGGTCAGACGGCGCGCCGTCCGTCCAGGTGCGACGCCTCGACGGCGAGCCAGTGTCTGAGCCGCTGATCGGGCAGTCATGGGCGTTCCGGGTCGATGAGACGGCCAGACGTTGGTGCCTCGGTTCAGAGGGACCGGGTCACGCGGCCACGCCCTGTCTCGAGCCGCCCTCAGAGGGCCGTCGGACCTGCACCAGTTGCTCCGTCAAGAACGCCCTGTTCGCCGGCGCACTTCATCACGCCCACAAGCAAGACACGAGCGATCCCGATGTGGTGAAACACCTCGATCAGCCGAACCGGCTGTATGTTGCGGCCTTCCGGGATGGGTCGATGAAGATCGGCACCTCGACAGAGCACCGAGCCAACACTCGGCTTCTTGAGCAAGGTGCCTGGATGGCCCGCTTTGTTGCCACGACCACCAACGGGGTCACGGTTCGGGTCATTGAAGATCTGGTGACCGAGCAGCTCGCGCTCCCCCAATCCGTCGCGATCACGCGCAAGCTTTCAGGACTCGCCACGCCTCGAGACGATGCATGGCTCTCGGCCCAGCTCGACGGCACGGTCAGCCGCGTGCACGACCTCATCACCGCCAGCGGACTGGTTCGTTCCGGCACCTCGACGTGCAACGACGAGTGGCGCAACCCGGCAGTCGAGGCCGAGCTGTGGAACCGCATCTACGCCTACCCGCATCGCCTCGACCACGGTTCTCACACGATGATCATTGTCGGCGCTGTCGGTCGGGCCGTTGCCTTCCGTCGAGACGCACATGAGAGCGGCGATGTGTTCACGGCTGATCTTCAGCAGATCTTCGGCCTTGGTCTTGCCGAGAGCGACGAGAACGACGGACCAGCTCCTGTTGCGGTCCAAGACCAGCTCTTCTAGTACGTGCCGGTTTGCTCCCTGCCAAATCGTCAGGAAAGCTCTGCGGATGGCAGACACAACGAACGAGATGCCCGATACGAGCGTCGTCGACTTTCACTTCGACGTCTTGTGTCCCTACGCCTACCAAACCTCGAAGTGGATCAGGAACGTCCGAGCCCAGAACGGGATCACCATCAACTGGAAGTTTTTTAGCCTCGAAGAGGTCAATCGCATCGAGGGCAAGAAGCACCCGTGGGAACGTGAGTGGTCCTACGGCTGGTCGATGATGCGCATTGGGGCCCTTCTCAGACGTACGAGCATGGACGACCTCGACCGGTGGTACGAACGAGCAGGTCGTGCGCTCCACGAAGATGGTCACAAGCCTCACGAGCCGGCCGTCGCCCGACACCTACTCGAAGAGATCGGGCTCGATCCTGCGCTGGTCGATCAAGCCATCGAAGACCAGACGACGCACGACGAAGTGCGCGACGAACACCAGCGGGTGATGGACTCGGGTGGTTTCGGCGTTCCGACCCTGTTCTTTGGCGATCACTGTCTATTCGGTCCGGTGATCATCAACCCGCCAGATGGCGAGGCCGCGCTTCGCATGTGGGATGCCACAACGGCGTGGGTTGAGTTCCCTGAGCTCTACGAGATTCAGAAGCCAAAGATGAAGAGCGACCAACAAGCCATCGCTGCGGCCTTCAAGCCATATCTCGAAGCCCGCGATTGGATCAGTATCAACCGTGGCACTGAAGTTGGCTTCACCGAGGACGGCTTCAAAAACGTAGGACCGGCAGCCGAGCGAGGAAACCGAACATGAGTAACACGAACAGCAATGACGCCGTGGCCAATCTCAAGCTGTGCTGGGATTCGCTGACGCCGTTCATCGCCTCACTCGACGACGAGCAATGGGCGGTGCAGTCGCTGTGTCCGGACTGGACCGTTGGCGGCATCGTGGCTCACCTAGCTGCGGTTGAAGACATGCTCGCCGGCGAGCCAGCGTCGGCGTTCGCTGAATCGCTTCCGTTCGAGAAGGTCGGCGCCTTCATGACCGAGGCGGCCGCTCTCGACCGCGATGGCATGATCGAACGCTTCAACGCCATCCTCGAGACCCGCCAGGCCGAATTGAACGCCATGACAGATGACGACCTGGCTGGCCCGTCGATGACGCCGGTTGGCCCGGGCACCTACGGACGTTTCATGGCCGTCCGCGTCTTCGACTTCTGGGTCCACGAGCAGGACATGCGCATGCCGCTTGGCCTGCCGGGCCACGAGTCGGGCCCTGCAGCCGAGATGTCGATCGACGAAATCGAGATGTCGCTTGGCTACATCATGGGCAAGAAGGTCGGCCTTGAAGACGGCCGAGGAATCACCATTGATCTCACGGGGCCGGTAACGCGCACGATGCACGTCAAGGTCGACGGCCGAGCTGGGCAAGTTCCTGAACTCGCCAATCCTGACGCGACGCTCACCGCAGACTCCACCACGTTCGCCCTGCTCGCGTGCGGCCGTATCGACCCGCAGGACCCCATCGACGACGGGCGAATCACCTGGAGCGGCGATGCAGAACTGGGCGAGCGGGTGGCCCGCAACCTTCGTTTCACAATGTGAGGTTCTCCCTCCTGGCTCCGGTGTCGTCCGCGGCTCAGGCCTCCGCTGCCATTGCGGCGGCGGGCAACACAAACGCACGTGCGTTCTGGTCGACACAGGGTGAAGCCGTTGACGCGCTCACGGCTCT
>CALLGK010000063.1 GCA_938009905.1 uncultured Acidimicrobiales bacterium
AAACAGATGCGCCTGGCCTGGCCTTCGTGAAAGAGCTCATCGACCGTTCGCGTCTTCGTCCAGTCTGAGATGTGCTGACGAAGCGCATCAGCGTGTTGCGCTCGACCTTCGAAGTCAGCGAACTCCGACGCTTTGGCCCACGACGGTGAGCCCATCATCTCGACTAGCCGCTCCCATTGGTCTTGTTCGACGGTGACCAGGAAGATCAACCCGTCCGAGGCTTGGGCGATGAACCACGGGTTGCGGATTCGGATAGCGAAACGATCGCTGACCTCGCCGCGATAGGAATAGAGCGGCAGAGCCGTTTCAAGCATGGATGCGACGTGGGCCTGAACAGAGAAGTCGATCACGTCACCGACACCAGTCCGCTCGGCTTTGTCGAGCGCGGCGAGCGTGACCATGGCGGCGGCCAGCCCACCTTGCATCGAACCAACGACACCCGCTGGCTTGAGCGGCGGCAGGTCTGGATCAGTTACGCCGCCGGGGCTCAGCGATGCCCAGCCACCGGCGTTGACGACGGTGAGTTCGTCGCCCCGCCATTCCGCGTGCGGGCCCCATGAGCCATAGGGGGTAACGGCACACACCACCAAGCCCGGGTGTCGGCTCATCACGTCGTCTGGAACAAGCCCCACGGCTTGAGCCCGCTGTGGTGAAAGGTCATGGATGACGACGTCGGCGCCCGCAACGAGCTGCGCCAGCCGGTCCTGCCCAGAACGCGTATCAAGATCCAGCTCCACACTGCGCTTGTTCGTGTTGAGGCCGAGGAAGAGCCCGCTCGCATCGATCGACTCGGCTGCGCCGAATGGTCCGACCGTCCTGGCTCGATCACCGCCTGGCGGTTCAACCTTGATGACGTCGGCGCCTTCGTCTGCCAAAAGGCGCGCCGCGTACGGAGCGGTGGTCATCTGACCAATCTCGACAACCTGTATCCCAGCAAGACTCACGCAAATGGCTCCCTGCTCGACCATCGGGCCTTGCCCACTTGCTACCTGACCATGCCGGCAGCGTCGAAACGAACGGCACAAGAGCTGCGCGTCATCGGATGAACGGCGCCAGTTGGCGCCCCCTATCGTCGTCACCATGCAGCTCGGCGCCTTCATCACCTCTGCCGAACTCGCCGGCCTCAACGGCCGCGAGGATTGGTCTCGATGGGTTGAGCGTGGCAAGGCCCCCATGCCGCCTGCGCTACCGGGGTTGGCGATCGAAGACCTTGATCTCCTTCGGTCGCTCGGCGTTCGAGAAATCGCCGTGACAGCCGAGTGGGCACGGCTGCAGCCGACAGAACGTGAACGAGCCCACCTCGAAATTGAAGCCTTTCGACATTTGCTCGAAGAGATGGTGGCCCGAGAGATGCGGCCGTGGATCTGCCTGCTCGACGCAACGCTGCCCGGTTGGTTCAGTGACGACGAGGGCGGCTTCGCTGAACGCCGCGGCCGCACCTTGTTCTGGCCCCGCTGGGTCGATTTCGTCGGTGAGCACTATGGCGACCTCGCTGCGGGCTGGATCGCTCAGCGCGAACCGGTCAGAAGGGTGCTGCGGGCCGAGCTGCTCGGCGTTGCACCACCGGGCAGATCCGACGCGACACGCGCTGGTCAAGCCGTGCTCGATGCACTGAAGGCCGAGGCAGAAGCGGTCAGGCTCCTTGCGGGCACCGCCCCCATCGCCCTGTCGATCACCGGGCAGCAGGTTCACGCCGAACGCGACAACGTTCGTGCTGTGCCCCACGCCAGGTGGCTCGACGAGGTGCAGTGGGGATGTGTCGAGCGGGCAACGATCGATGGAGAGCTTGTTGTGCCCGGACTTCCTGCCGAAGGCACCGAGTCACTACGTGATGCGTACGAAGCAATTTTCGTTCAGCTCAGACAGCCGGTCGAGGTTGACGGGGATGGAGCCTGGGGCCCGGCGGAAATGCCCCTCGACGAGGCGCACGACGAGTCACTGGCTCGCGCCCAAGACCTGGCTGGTCAACGAGCGTTGATCGCCGGTGCTGATCTCACCGGAGTGGCAGCGGGTGATGACAACATCGAACGAGCGGACGGTTTGCGGGCCGCGATGGAACAGGCAGCCCGCCGGGACGTTGACGCGTGGTGGCAAATCAGTCCAATCGATGGCTGGCATTGGGAGCACGGAGACAGCATCAGCCCAGGAATCGCAGACAAGAACCGCGATGTCGGGCTGGCCGCCGAACGCTTCTCGTCGTTTCGATGATCAGCAGCTGGGCATCGCGACACGCTTGTCGCCGCGCAGTGCCCGCTCACCCAATGCCCGCTATCCCATGCCCGCTTCTTTCTCAACCATTCGGGCAGCAAGGACCTCCGAGAGACCTCGCAGCATCTGCGCCTCGACCTCCGGCCGGTCTGCGAAGAGGTCGTCGAGATCGTTCCTCGTCCACCGCCACACCCGTCCTTGGGGCACAGCGACTGACGCCGTAGCCGCCGCCGTCGTTCGGCCGGACAACGTCGTGATCTCACCAATCAAGGTTGGCGCCGGCCGTCGAAGCTGCTGGCCAGCCACAAGCTCCACCTCGGCATCGCCCTCGACGACCACAAAGAAGGCATCCAAGGGCTCGCCGATCGTCGTGAGCGGACCCGGGTCGACTACCTCCGAACCGTCGTCCCACAGATCAGCGAACTCGCGTCGTCCCATGCGTGCAAACAACGTCTGATGCACCTGTTCTGCGTCGGGTGACAAGCGCACCGGACGACGTTCACTCCACACGCGGTGGAGTTGTCGAAGGCTGACAAGCGAGAACAGCATGTTCGCGACCACCACAGGAGTCGTCTCGATCCATAGTCCCCAAATGGCGAAGGCGATGCTGTTGGCGAGCAATGTTGCTCGCAACCAGAGTTCGTCCCGAATCGCAGGTGCAAGTACGTAGAGCGCATACGCCACACTGACGAAAATGTCTGGATAACTCACGGTTTGGTTCGGCCTCCACGAATCCGCCAATCGGCTCGGCACCGTACTTCAAGTAGAGGTCGGGCGAAGAGGTTCGCCGCGGACGTGCGCCTACCGGCGCGCATATCTAGCCTCACCGTGTGACCAGTGCCGAGATTTCCCGTCGTCCGATCATCATCGACACCGACCCTGGTCAAGACGATGCCATCGCCATCCTGACCGCGCTGGCATCTCCCGAACTCGATGTGCTTGGCATCACCGCCGTTGCCGGCAACGTGCCACTTCCACTCACGCTGCTCAACACCCGCAAGCTTTGCGAGCTGGCAGGCAAGCCCGACACTCCCGTGTTCGAAGGATGTGCTCGACCGATGGTGCGGTCGTTGGTGACCGCCGAGCACGTGCACGGGAAGACGGGGCTTGACGGTCCGGAGTTGCCAGAGCCGACGATGCCGGTGCAGGAAGAGCACGCCGTCGACTTCATCATTGCTTCGCTGTTGGCCGCGGATGACGCCGGCATCACGCTGTGCCCAGTTGGTCCGCTCACCAACATCGCGCTGGCCATGGTGAAAGAGCCCTCGATCGTTCCGAAGATCCGCGAGATCGTCTTGATGGGCGGCGCCTATTGGGAGGGCGGCAACATCACACCAACCGCCGAGTTCAACATCTACGTCGATCCGCATGCCGCGCACGTTGTGTTCACCTCTGGCGTTCCCATCGTGGCCCACAGCCTTGATGTCACCCACCGGGCACTCATGACAAAAGAGTGGATCGCCGCCGTGCGCGCTCTCGAGACCGACGTTGGCCGGGCGAGCGCAGAGATGCTGACCTTCTACGAGCGGTTCGACGAAGAGAAGTACGGCACCAACGGCGGGCCGCTTCACGACCCGAACGTCATCGCCTACCTCATCGACCCAACGATTTACGAAGGCAAAGACTGCTTTGTCGAGGTCGAAATCGGATCAGAAAAGACCATGGGCCAAACGTCGGTCGACTGGTGGCGTGTCACCAAGAACGAACCCAACTGCCACTGGATTCGCGAGGTGGACTCCGAGCGCTTCTACGCCTTACTCCTCGACCGCCTGGGTCGCTACAACGACTAACGAGGTCAGTCCTCGACGAGCGTTGGCTCGTCGGGATGGAAGAACCTGAGCGTCTCGGCAATCCGCGAGAACAGCGCTGCGAAGTCGGTGGTGAGCTTCACGCTCGTTGTGCCAAAGCTCATCACGCAGGCGTGGTCACCCGCTTCGGAATGTGGGATGAGGTAGGTCTCGGTGAAGACCCCGTTGGCCTTGCCAAGACCGGTGCGAACGAACTGATGACGACGCACGCGCACAGCCCGGCCGGCGCTGAGTTCGACGATCTTCGGAGGCTCGAGATCGGTAGCACCGAGTACTCGGGCGTCAACCGGGACCTTCGACCGCTCGTTCGAAACCGCTAACAGCAGCGTCGGTGCGGTCAGCGGGAGGTCTTTGCCAGCGCCCGATCTTGAGATGGTCCCAAGGGCGCAGTTCGCGGTCACGACCAGCGGCTCGCCGGAATCGTCCTCAGCCAGCTCGGCGGAGACTTCCTCGGCTGGCCACACGTCAACATACGCGGCGGCGAACGTCGCACTCATGGATCGAAGGGCCTGGTCGTAGTGCGCCAGCGACAGGTCGAAGCGCCGTTCGTTGGTCTTCGTCCAACCGTCGACCGTCGCGAGCCGAGCCTTGGCATCGGTAACGAACTGACGCCGCTCGTCTGCCTCGAGCGGAATCTCCGACCATTGGCTCGGAAGCGTCAGGGCGTAGGAATCAACGACTGGTGAAGAGCTGCGAACTGCCATGACCATGACGGTACGTGGCCGTCCCCGAAGGCGATATGGGGACCAGTCCCCTCCGTGAGATCACATGCCCGTGACTTGGCGAGCGACCGCAATGGCCCCAAGCACGAGTGCCGCCAACAACGGCGGCATCACGACTCTGACAAAGCTGGGTGGCCCGCCGAATCGTGCCGTCGCCCACGGGCGATGGGGACGCACAACTCGGAACACATATGCGCTCAACACTGCGAAAACAGCGGCCGTGATCATGAGCCGCACAGGCGTCTCGTCTGGGCTTGATGGCACCACGTCAGGGCGAAGCGCCGTGTACCCGAGCATGACCAGAAACGCAGTCACGACGAGGATCGCGAGGCCAACACCGGCCAGAAGCCAGAACCGCCCAAAGCCGGTCGTCGCGCTTGGTAGCGGCACGATCTCTCGATCGGCGAGCGTCGGCTCGAGCTCGAGCAGGCGCTCGTAGAAGGCGTCCCCGTCGACGCTCACCGTTGAGCGTCTGGCCGCCCAGATCAGCGGCAACATGATCAGAGCCGCAAGCGACAATCCGAACACGATGTTTGGGACCTCGATGATCGACAGCACTGCAATCGTGACAACCAGAGCGAGCACCAACAGAGCGGTTCTCGTTCCCGTGCGGCTGAACCCAATGCGCACGAGCGAATCATCCGGCCCCCAGAACAGGTTGTAGGGCATCCCGGCTGGTGCGTAGACGTCCGCCGGAGATCCAAGTCGCAGATCAGACAACGGCGATCGAAAGAGCTCAGCCCCCGAACGATCGGTGACAACGAGGTGTGATTCGTCGAGCGAGATCGTCGCCGAGCGGGTCACGAGATAGTTGGGGCGGGGGAAGACGAACGCGGGGAAGGTGTTGGGATGTGGCACGGTTGCGGACGGCGACAGATGGGCGCGGTTTCGCCGCCGAACACCAGTGTGCCCGGAGGATGATGACTGGGACGTCATCTCGCCCACCGAGTGGTGCATCATCCCCCGTCGGCCGGCGCAACCACCACAACGCCGTAGCCGTCTGGCAATGAGGCTGGCGATGCATCTGCCGCGTCGAGGCTGTCGACCTGACTGTTCAGTGGCGGCGCAATGGGGCCAACCGGGGAAGCGGGTGCCATGTCTGGCGACGATGCCGTCGCCGGCGAAACCGTGTCGGCGTGGGCCTGCCACGGCGAGGGCGTCGCGTGCTGATGAATGTCGTAGGACGTGCCGCCCACCGTCTGTGCCGTCGACGCGACCTGTAGGACTTCTGGCGCGACGGCCACCGCCGTCCGAGCCACCGTGGCGCTGGACTGGGCATAGGCCGAGCTCACGCTCGTGGCTGTCCTGTACTGCTCCGAGGCCGTTCGGGCACCAGTCGTGACGCGAGTTGTGATCGTGCTCAGCTGTCCTGGGCCGCCTCCTGGCGCCTGCACAACAGCTCGCAGGGCACCGTCCCATCGACCTGCGGTCGCCGTGCTTGCCGCACCTGCACTTGGGGTCGTCGACCATGCCGCAAACGCCGCAAGCCCCGTCAGTGCGGTGAAGCCAAGATCCACGAGTGTGATCTGCTCGCCCGTCCTGGGGTTCGTTGAGCCTTCGTGGTAGAGGTACGCGTCAACGGCGAACTTCACGACGGCGAGGCCCAGGATGACGAGTGGCCCGATGGGAGTAAACAACGCCACAATCGTCAGCACGGTCAAGATGCCGCCCAGCAAGTCACTAAGTCCCCAGAGAAACTGCTCCCAATCACCCGAGAACAGGTTGATGGCACCCATGACAATGTCGGACGCCACCGTGGTGATGAACCCCGCCACGCCGTCCCACACCTGTTCCCACCAACTCGGGTCGGACAGGTCGCCGAGCGCAATGTTGTCGAGTTCGGTGCACGTACGACTGTCGAGCACCCGGTAGTCCTCGACGAGACCGTCGTACTCGGTTTGCGACCGGGCGAGCGTTCCTTCTGCATCAGCCAACGCCTGCTCGGCCAGCCGCACCCCGCCCCGCGCTTGCTCCAGGTCGAGTTCGACCTGAATGCGATGGCTGTCGTCGCCACAGACGGTTGCGTCGAAGTTGTCCGACTGGGTTTGCAGTCGATTACGTCCCGCTTTTGCGGTGTCGAGGTTGATCTTCGCCTGCTGCACGTCGCCGTAGCGCGTGTTGGCGCGGCCTAAGGCAGCCTGTGCTTCGATCCGCAGCGTCTCGAGTTCTGTGCCATGCGAACGGAGGAACCCGGCAGCCTCCTCGGCCGTCTTTGGCACGAGAGCGAGCGTCGATCCCAGATCACCGACCATCGTCGCGAACGCCTCTGCCGATTCGCCTTGGAAGTCGGCGTTCGCATCGTTGACGATGCCAGTGAACGCGTCGGCGACAAGCTCAGTGTCTTGCTTCAGCGTCGTGAAGAAGTCTGCGAGATCGAAGAACGTGCCAGGGTCAGCCTCGATTGGTGGACCGTCCACATCGAGCACGGTTTCCCATGCTCGGTTGACCGTGACGTCGCTCATGATCCGCCACCGCCCCCTCGAAGCTCTCCGGCCATTTGCGCGTCGGCGTCGGCAAAGACTTGGGCGATTCCAGCCAGTGCCTGTGCGACGGTGTCAAGGGCTCCAGAGATCTCGTCGCGCCGCTTGTCCCATGCGCTCTCGAACTCGGTGTACCCGCGTCGGGTCAACGGCGAAGCGCTGAGGTCCATCTCGGCCGGCCGACGGACGGCACGCAAGTCGTCGACAACCCCAAGTGAGGTTTCGGCCACTGCGGCGAGATTTTCGTAGGCGATGGTGATCTGGTCTGCCATGCCTTCGAACGTACGAGAGCACCGTCGTTCGAGGAATGGGGACCGGTCCCCCAGAGTCGGAGGAACAGCCGAGAAGACCGGTGATGATGAATTCAACCGTCTCTTGGGCAAACGTTCTGTCGTTCTCACCAGCGCCTTGGCCGGGCACGGCTTGCAGCTGCCAACTCAAGGCACCGCGTCGAACTCTGCGAACTAGCGGCCTCGGTATGCCGCCTTTGCACCCATCGAGTCTTTGTTCAGTCGCTTCGACAGATGCAGTCCTTCGAGGATGAACTCGACTGCAGAAGCCACGGCGGCTGGCGAGTCGTCGTCGCCGAGAAGTTCGGCCACTGGGCCAGCAAACGCTGGCTCACGCTCGACGAGTGCCGTGTAGTCGGCAACAGCAACATCGGCGCCCGTGCTTACAACGGTGTCTTCATCGAATGAGTCGGCCACCTGGCGAACTCCCTCGCCCGAAACCAGATCCTTGAAGGTGGTGAGCACTGCGGATCGCATGAGGTGATCGATGACTTCGCCGTCACGGTCTTCATCGAGCGACTCGATCTCGACCTTGCCGGCCGTTGAGGAGATGAGGGCGTCGAGATCGCACACCCGAGGCACGGCAACCGATTCGCCGAGCAACAGGGCTCGGCGAGTGGCGGCCGCAGCCAGCGTCTCGAGGTTTGACACCGTGAGACGCACCGACACACCAGACCGCTGGTTCACGTGCGAGCTCGAACGAGCAACGTGGGAGAGATTTGAGATCAGCTCTTTCATGAACGACGGGATCTTCACTGGCATGCTCGACGAGTCGTCGTCGAGGCCTGGGATCTCGGCTTCCTGATCGGCAATGAGCATCTCGGTCGCAACTTCGAGCGGGTAGTGCGTGCGGATCTGGGCGCCGAATCGATCCTTGAGCGGCGTGATCATGCGGCCCCGGTTGGTGTAGTCCTCCGGGTTGGCCGAAGCGACGAGCACCACGTCGAGCGGGAGCCTTACCTTGTAGCCGCGCACCTGCACGTCGCGCTCTTCGAGCACGTTGAGCAGGCCCACCTGGATTCGCTCGGCAAGGTCGGGCAGCTCGTTAATAGCGAAGACGCCTCGGTTCGTGCGCGGCACCAGGCCGTAGTGGAGCGTGAGCTCGTCTGAGAGGTAGCGACCCTCGGCAACCTTGATGGGGTCGACTTCACCGATGAGATCGGCGATCGACGTGTCTGGTGTGGCCAGCTTCTCGCCGAATCGCTCGTCTCGGTGCACCCAGGCAATCGGGGTGTCGTCGCCGTGCTCGGCGATGGCGTCCTTGGCGTGCTTTGAGATCGGGTTGTACGGATCGTCGTTGATCTCGGAGCCGGCAATGATCGGCATGTATTCGTCAAGCAGTTCCGTAAGCCCGCGGATGATGCGCGTCTTGGCCTGCCCTCGTTCACCGAGCAACACCACATCGTGGCCAGCGAGTACGGCGTGCTCGAGCTGGGGCAAAACGGTATCTTCGTAGCCCATGACGCTTGGGAAAAGGGGCTTCCCGGTACGGATGCGCTCGATGGCGTGCTCGCGAATCTCTTCCTTGACGGTGCGGGATTCCCACCCCGAAGCACGGAGAGAGCCGAGTGTGTCTGGTCGATCGTCCACGTTGCGACCCTAGCGAACACCTCCAGAACGGGCACTTCGCGACGTTCACCGCAGGGCCCAACCAGACCAGCGATGGCGTCACCATTAGGCTCACACCGTGGATCTCGGAGGTATGTGGGCTGCGGCCGTGGTTGATCAGGAGCTGATCAGAACCGGTGCCGACCCCGATCTCGACCACACCGGCTGGCCAACGGTTCACGTGCCGGGCCATTGGGGTCAGACCGAACCGTTTGCCGACACCGATGGCCCTGTGCTGTTCCGGCGGACCTTCACGTACGACGTGGCGCCAGAGCCGACCCGCACCTGGCTGTGCCTCGATGGCGTCATCGCCCAGAGCGACGTCTGGCTCAATGGCGACTACGTCGGGTCGACCAACGGTTACTTCGTGCCGCACCGCTTCGATGTGACCGAGGTGCTGAGCAAGGCAACGACGAACGAGCATGTCATCTCGATTGAAGTGACCGCGTCAGAACAAGGTGACGGACGCACCAAGAAAAGCTTCACCGGCTCGCTCCAAGCCGGGCCACTCGCTCCCGATGGTTGCCCCGGAGGTATCTGGGCGCCGATCCGCCTTGAAGAGTCGGGCCCCGTCGGCATCCAACACGCCCGCCTTCTTTGTACTGAGGCCAACCCAACCAACGCCGTGCTCAAACACCGAGTCGTGCTTGATGCCACGGATGCCAGCGAGATCGAAATCGTCACGTCGGTCACCGGTCCATACGGCAAAGCCGTGGCTGGCGGCGTCGAAACCTTCGAGGTGGCCCAGGGCGAGAACCGATTCGAGTGGACGACCTCCATCGACGCACCAGAGCTGTGGTGGCCGGCGACGCGGGGTGATCAGCCGCTCTACGACGTATCGATTCTGGTGCGCGACGCCGAGGGCAGTCGCTCCGACCGGCGAGAGTGGCGAACCGGTCTGCGCCGGGTCAACGCGGATGGCTTCACCTGGCGAGTCAACGGCGAACGCCTCTTCGCCAAAGGCATAAGCATCGGGCCACAGAGTCGCTTTCTTGCCTCGTTCTCGCCAGAACGGATTGCGGAAGACCTCCAAGCCGTGCGGGCTGCTGGCCTCGACCTCATTCGAGTCCACGGACACATCGCCCCACCTGCGCTCTACGAGGAGGCCGACCGGCTCGGCCTGCTGATCTGGCAAGACCTGCCGCTGGTCGGTGGCTATGCCATTACGTCGCGCCGCACCGCACGGGCAACGGCGCGTGAAGCCGTCGACCTGCTCGGCCACCATCCGTCTGTTGCGGTGTGGTGTGCCCACGACGAACCAAACGGCCAACCGCTGCCCGAACCTGTTGCGCCAGACGAAGCCGATGGCGACAACGCAGCGTCCGACGTCGGGTTGTCGCCGCTGCCCTCACTCGGTCGCAGCCTCGGGCGGCACATCCTGCCCAGCTGGAACCGGTCCGTGCTCGACCCCATCATTCGGCGCGAGTTGCGGTCGGCCGACTCAACACGCACGGTGATTGCCCGCTCGGGCAGCCTGCCGATGTTGACGGACACCTCGGGCTCAGACGCGCACCTGTGGCTCGGCTGGCACAACGGCACGCCAGAAGACCTCGCAGAAGTGTTGCGTTCATGGCCCCGGCTCGGAGGGTTCCTCGGTGGCTTCGGCGCCCAGTCGGTCACCGAACAGTGGTGGGACGAAGACGAGCCAACGTGGCCTCGCTCGCAGGCCGGCGCCTTCGAGCGCTATCTGCCCCGCCGGGCCTACGCAGACGGTATGGCGTGGGCGTTCGCCACAAGGGCGTATCAGTCCGACCTCATCCGTCGACACATCGAAACGTTGCGTCGGCTGAAGTACCGGCCGACCGGCGGCTTCTGTCTCGTCGCACTGGCCGACGCCGAGCCGGAAGGCGGTTTCGGGGTGCTCGAGTTCGACCGCACACCGAAGCCTGCGTTCTCCGCTCTCACCGATGCCTGCCGTCCGGTCATCGTGGTGACTGACGTGCCACCGCACATCACTTCAGCTGGCGAACAGTTGAGCTTCGACGTACACACCGTCAGCGATCTGCCAGCCGAGCTGACCGATGCGACCGTCACCGCGATCGCTCGCTGCGGCACCTGGTCAACCAGCAAAACCTGGCGTGGCAACTTGCCAGCTGACACCTGCCAACTGGCCGGAACGCTTTCATTCGAAGTGCCGCCGCTCAACGGATTGCTGACAATCGATCTCGAACTTCGAGCGGCCGAGTGGTCGGCCACCAATCGCTACCAAACCGTGGTGATCCCACCGGCGGAAACACTCAAGCGCACAGGTGTGTGACAAAGGGCGCCGGAACTGGGCCAATTGGTCTCCTTCGGACTACGGTCTGCCTCGCCTACAAACCTGTACTCAAACGAGGAGGCTGGTGTGGCCGCACCAACGGTTCAAAGGTCTGCTGCGAACCCCATTCGCAAGAAGGGCAAAGACCTGCCCTTCCCGCTCAACCTGTACCAAACCGCAGTCGGCAAAAAGTGGGTGATGGCCATCACCGGCCTCATGCTGCTCGGCTTCGTACTCACCCACATGTTGGGCAACCTGAAGCTGTACTTGGGTGCCGTTGAACACAACGGCGAGGCCATTTGGGACATCGACCTCTATGGCGAGTTCTTGCGTGAGCTGCTCGTACCGCTGTTCCCTCGCACCTACTTCCTCTGGCTGATGCGTTTCGGCCTCATCGGTGCGTTCGGCCTCCACATTCACTCGGCCTACAGCCTCACCAGAATGAACCAGGCCGCCGGCAGTCGTTACCAGTCAAAGCAAGACTGGCTGGCCGCCAACTTCGCCTCTCGCACCATGCGGGTCACCGGCATCATCGTTGCCCTCTACCTGGTGTTCCACCTCGCCGACCTCACCTGGGGTTGGAGCTTCGTCAGCCCCGAATGGGAGCGAGGCGAGATCTACAACAACCTCGGACACAGCCTCGCGCGCTGGTGGGTTGGCCTCATCTACATCGTGGCCAACATCGCTCTTTCGGTTCACATCTTCCACGGAACGTGGAGCATGTTCCAGAGCCTCGGGCTCAACAACCCCCGGTGGAACAACCTGCGCCGATTGGCCGCGGGTGGGCTCGCCGGTGCCATTCTTATCGGGAACCTCAGCTTCCCGATCGCCATCATGTCCGGCATGATCGAGCCGGGTGACCCCGAGGCAAGCATCAGCGAGGGCTGATCTCACAACAGGAGAGAACTCATGGTTCTGGATTCCAAGGTCCCCGAGGGCCCGCTCGCCGAAAAGTGGGACAGTCACAAGTTCAACGTGAAGCTTGTGAACCCCGCCAACAAGCGGAAGTTCAAGATTCTCGTTGTCGGTACCGGGCTCGCCGGTGCATCAGCCGCTGCCACACTCGGCGAGCTGGGCTACGAGGTCGAGGCGTTCACCTTTCACGACTCGCCACGCCGAGCTCACTCGATTGCTGCTCAGGGCGGCATCAACGGCGCCAAGAACTACCGCAACGACGGCGACAGCATCTATCGCCTCTTCTACGACACCATCAAGGGTGGCGACTACCGAGGCCGCGAGGCCAATACGTATCGCCTGGCCCAGGTGTCGGTCGACATCATCGACCAGATGGCAGCCCAGGGTGTGCCGTTCGCTCGTGAGTACGGCGGCCTCCTCGCCAACCGCTCGTTCGGTGGCGCCCAGGTGAGCCGCACGTTCTACGCCCGCGGCCAAACCGGCCAGCAGCTCTTGCTCGGCGCCTACCAGCAGATGATGGGCCAGGTGAACGCCGGCAAGGTCAAGCTGCACACCCGTATGGAGATGCTCGACCTCGTCACCAAAGACGGCGAAGCCGTCGGCATCGTGTGCCGCAATCTGCTCACCGGCGAGATCACCTCGCACTCCGGTCATGCTGTGGTGCTTGCCACCGGCGGCTACGGCAACGTGTTCTACCTGAGCACCAACGCCATGGCCTGCAACGTGACTGCAGCGTGGCGTGCCCACCGCAAGGGCGCCTACTTCGCCAACCCCTGCTACACGCAGATTCACCCCACCTGCATTCCAGCAGCCGATGAGTTCCAGTCGAAGCTGACGCTCATGTCTGAGTCGCTGCGAAACGACGGCCGTATCTGGGTGCCTCGTGACCCAGACGAGAAGCGGGCCGCCAAAGACATCCCAGAGGAAGAGCGCTACTACTACCTCGAAGAGAAGTATCCGGCCTTCGGCAACCTCGTGCCTCGAGACGTTGCCTCCCGCAACGCCAAGACCGTCGTCGACCAAGGCCTCGGTGTTGGTCCGCTGAAGAACGGCGTCTACCTCGACTTTGCCGCCGCCATCGAGCGCGACGGTCTCGACAAGGTATGGGAGCGCTACTCGAACCTCATGGAGATGTACGAGCGCATCACGGGCGAAGACCCCCGTGAAACGCCGATGCGCATCTTCCCGGCGACGCACTACACGATGGGTGGGCTGTGGGTTGACTACAACCTGATGACCTCCATCCCGAGCCTGTACGCCTGTGGTGAGGCCAACTTCTCAGACCACGGCGCCAACCGTCTCGGTGCATCAGCCCTCATGCAGGGTCTGGCCGACGGCTACTTCGTGTTGCCCTACACCATCGGCGATTCGCTCGCCGGCAAGCTCGGCACCGATCCAGTCTCGACAGACGATCCAGTCTTCGCCGACGCCGAACAAGCAGTGCGTGATCGCATCGACACCTTCATGTCCATCAACGGCACCCGCTCCCCCGACTACTTCCACCGTGAGCTCGGAAAGCTCATCTGGAACTACATCGGCATGGAACGCGATCAGAACGGACTCGAAAAGGCCATCGCCGAGATTCGGGCGCTGCGCGAAGAGTTCTGGAAAGACCTCCGGGTGCTGGGCAACTCCGACACGCTCAACAGCTCGCTCGAAAAGGCCGGCCGTGTTGCCGACTTCTTTGAACTCGGCGAGCTCATGGCCCGTGACGCACTCGACCGCGAGGAATCGTGCGGTGGTCACTTCCGAGCCGAGTCACAGACGCCAGAAGGCGAAGCCCTTCGAGACGACGAGAACTTCGCTCACGTCTCCGCCTGGGAGTGGCACGACGCCGACACTCCACAAACCAAGCATGCCGAAGAGCTGGTGTTCGAAAACGTCGAACTCACCCAGCGTTCCTACAAGTAAGACGACACCTCCCTCCGGGGAACGTTCACGGCCAGGTAGGCCAGGAGCCCAGACGCAATGTCAAACACACTGAATCTCACTCTCCAGATCTGGCGCCAAGAAGGGCCGAATGCAGCTGGACGCTTCGAGACCTATGAAGCGCGAGATATCCCAGACGACGCCTCATTTCTCGAGATGCTCGACGTCGTCAACGAGAACCTGATCGAAGACGGCAAGGTCCCGATCGAGTTCCCACACGATTGTCGTGAAGGCATCTGCGGCACCTGCGGTGTGATGATCAACGGTCGGGCCCACGGCCAGGAGAAGGGCACGGCAACCTGCCAGCTCCACATGCGCAAGTTCTCAGACGGCGACACCATCGCCATCGAGCCATGGCGAGCCGCAGCGTTCCCCGTGGTGAAGGACCTCGTCGTCGATCGCTCACCCCTTGATGCCGTGATCGAGGCCGGCGGCTTCATCACCGCGCCGACCGGCACCGCTGCGGACGCCAACGAAACGCCGATTCCGAAAGAAGCTGCCGATTCCGCCATGGATGCCGCAGCTTGCATCGGTTGTGGTGCCTGCATTGCCGCCTGCCCCAACTCGGCAGGCCAGCTGTTCACCTCGGCCAAACTGTGGCACCTCAACTCGCTACCGCAGGGTCAGCCCGAGCGGTTCAAGCGCACCGAAGCCATGGTCGAGACGATGGAGCAGTTCTTCGGAAGCTGCACCAACCACGGCGAGTGCTCCGAGGCCTGCCCCAAAGAAATCAGCCTCGACTTCATCGCCTACATGAACCGCGACTACATCAAGTCAAAGCGCGTCAACCGCAAACTCGCCGGTCAGCGCTAAGCAGTCACATTGGCTCTGCTATCGCAGAGCGCTACTCAAGATTGGGTATCACTGTTCGAGCTTCGCTCGTCCCTCGCTCCGCGCCGTTCGCTCCGCTCACTAACGGCCTTTTGGCGCTGGGGCGCCAAAACGACCGCCGTCAACCTGGTCACATTGACTACTCGCCGTCGGGTGTCAGCCTTCAAACTCCGCTCTGATCCCTGCTCTTCGCTGAGGGCGCTTCGTAGGGGTCAGGCACGGCTTGGACTGAGCGCGTGACGGCTCCGTGCCTGACCTCTACGAACACTAGAACCGCGTGACGTTTTGTACCTGACCCCTATGGACGGGGTGATTGCTCAACGTCGGAAGGGCCTAGTGCCCAACCTTTCCTGGCGGGTCGGGGGTAACTTACTGCGGTGATTCAGCGCGTTGGTATGCAAGCACTTCGCGGATTCTGCATGGGTGCGGCCGACATTGTTCCGGGCGTTTCTGGCGGAACCGTTGCCCTCATCTTTGGCATCTACAAGAGCCTTATCACCAACGTTCGAGGTGGAGCACACGCGCTGAAGAAGCTCCTCACCGGCGACTTCTCTGGCGGCATCCAGGCCATCAAAGACATCGACTGGCTCTTCATCATTCCTCTCGGCGTCGGCGTGCTCGCGGCCTTTGCAGCGCTGCGCCATCCGATGGAAGACCTCCTGATCGAGCACCCCGAAAACGTGGCCGCCGTGTTCTGCGGCCTGGTTGCGGCCAGCTGCGTGATCGTGTGGAAGAACATCACCACCCGCGACGGGGCGCGCTTCGGCGCCATTGCCGGCGTGGCGGTTCTGGCCTTCGTGCTCCTTGGCTTTCAGGCCGGCGCGATTGCCAACCCGGCTCTGCCGTTCTTCTTCGCCACTGGCGCCATCGCCATCTGCGCCATGATCCTGCCCGGCATCTCCGGCTCGTTCATCATGCTGATGATGGGCATGTACGCCGCTGTGCTCGGCGGCGAGATCAGCGAGCTTGCCGTCTTTGGCGTTGGCGCCATCGCTGGGCTCGCCATCTTCTCATCGTTCCTCAACTGGCTCCTCGAGCATCACGAGCAAACGGTGCTGGCCGCCCTGCTCGGTCTCATGATCGGGTCGATTCGTGTGCTCTGGCCGTGGCCAAACGGGGTCGGCATCGTCAGCGACGAGGCCGAAGAGGTCGTGAGCGGCACCGCGCTTGAGCTGCCAACGCTCGGCGAGTTCGGCATCGGCCTTCTTCTGGCCGCCATCGCGGCAGCAGCCACGCTCGTGCTCGTGCGCTTTGCCGAAGACACGTCAGACTGAGCAAGGCACCAGCTGGTTAGGCGTTGCGGAACACCGATAGCCCGGCCTCAGTGAGGGCCAGCTGTTCCATCGGATCGGAGAGCCACAACCCCTGAGCATCCGCTCCGCTCTCGTCGCCGATCGATGCGTCACCAACGAACGGTTCGTCTGTCCCCCACCAATGCCAACGCCTAGTGCGGCCGTCGATCTCGCGTTCACCGTCGGCCGACAGCATGATCCCGTGCCCAACGCCAGCCTGCACATAGCAGCTGTCGCTCAGCCAGGTGGCCGGACCAGAGGCCTCGAAGTCGAGCTCCCAGCCCAGTGGCACGCGATGGCCAATGCCCGTGTCGACCAAATCACGAGGCTCATCGACCGCGAGGGCAAAGGCTTCCAGGCCGTAGCTCCAATGCGTAAGCGGTGTCTCGCACACCATCTCGCACCAGATTCCCGACCCGCGGATCTCCCAGGTGTTTGCCGGTTTCGGCGGCGGCAGCTCAACATCGATGAGGCCGATCGGCAGCTCGTCTCGCTCGAGCACGGCAATGCGCACACAGGTTCGGCGAGTGTCTGGATAGCGGCGCATCTCGACCATGACCGCCATCGTCAGGTCGGCAGCGACCAGTTCGAGTCGATGGCCTTCCGACCAGGATTGCTCGTTCTCTGAACGCTCGGTCTCTGAACGCTCGGTCTCTGAACGCTCAGCGCTCGGTGGCTCCTGCCAACGCTCGTGCTGGGCGGTGATCTCCATCAGGTTCGACGGTAGTTGCGTCAAGCGCCAGCGAGATGCTGAGGCCAGCGATACCGACAACGCGGACGAGGGCCAGGGCTGCCCACCACGCTTCGTCGAGCTTCCAGTGGACCAACAACACGAGGCTCACGGCGCCAATCGCGGTGTACAGAACGACCGATCGCTTGCTTCCGGCGAACACAACAAAGGGGGCGAGCCAGAACACGAACTGACTCGACAAAAGCGGGCTGCCGACAAGCACGGCGGCAACGACGGCACCGGCCACCGCGATCTGGCCCAGCAGATCCAACTCCAGAAACCAGCGGCGAGCGGCGAACGCAAGAAGGCCGAGCGCAAGCACGGCCTGGATGACAATCGCCGCGCTCGGAACGTCGATGTAGATCGACCATGCCGCTTCGATCAGTCCGAGCGATTCGCCCGCAAGCGAACGCTGCAAGAGGAACCAGGCGCCGGGGAGAGTTTCGGTGTGGACGCCGTCGAAGTCGCGACCCGACTGAAAGCCAGGAGTCAACGAAAGTGCGGCAATGACGCCAAGCACCAACGCGACGATGCCGAAGCTGTGGCCGACCTTGCCTCGTCGCCACACCAGCGGAGCGGTGACGATGGGCCAGCCCTTTGCCAATCCGCCCACGATCGACCAGAGCGAGGATCGCTGCACAGAGTCGTCCCCGTCGCCACCGTCGTCGGCCAACGCAGCAAGTGCGAACGTGCACGCCAACACCGGGAGGGCATCGAGCCGGTAGAACACGATGGGCAGCATCGGCGTGGACACCATCATCCAGCGGCCGAGCAATTCGCCGCTGAAGGCCTTGGTTGTGACCGCCACGAGTACGAGGCCAATGAGCAGGTAGGCGAGGGCGCCGTTGCCACCTGGCATCACTGCGGTAAGCAGCCGACCGCTCAGGATGTAGGGAATCATCGCCGGAAGGTGCTCAAACTCAGCGTCTACGTAAGGCAGATTGCCA
>CALLGK010000064.1 GCA_938009905.1 uncultured Acidimicrobiales bacterium
AATCATCCTCGATCCGGTCTACACGGGGAAGGCGGCTGCCGGGCTCATATACGGCTGTCGATCAGGCCGATACGCAGCCGACCAGCGGGTGGTGTTTCTCCATACAGGCGGACAGAGCGCAACCTTCGGCTACGCCGAGACGCTGTCGTTCAACGGCCGCTAGACCGGCGCGTCGCGCGGCAACGTCGACGACGGCAATCTCAGCGATTGACGACAGCCTCATGCACGAGCTCTTCGATCTCAGTCTTCAAGGCCTGGCCGGTGTCTGACTCGTCTTCGATCACGATGTAGGCGCCGTAGCCGTCATCGAGGTCGAGCCACGGCACAGTGCCGAACGCACCGCCGTCGCTGATGCGGCCAGTCTCTCGATCGACCCACCAACCCATGCCGTAGCCGAAGCCTGGGCCGCCAGCGTTTCCGTCGTAGACCGCCGAGACGCGGTCGGCGTGCATTGTGTCGAGCGACTCTTGCGACAGCACCTGATTGTCGCCACACGTACCGCCGCGAAGATGCATGAGCATCAGTTGGGCATAGTCAGTCATCGAGACGTAGCCACCGCCCTCGATGTTGGGATTGGCCGTCTCGGCCACGCCGTCTGGATCGCCGGCAAAGACCGTTGGATAGCCGGGCGCTCCGGTGAAGACCGATCCGAGGCTGATGTAGCCGAGCGAGTCGACGCCACAGGGCTCGATGTAGATCTCGTTGATCAGCTCGTCCCACGACTTCCCAGACACCGACTCGGCAACAGCTCCTGCCACCTGCCACTGGGCGCCGCCGTAGCGAAACTCGCTGTCGGGGTCGACCTGGTCGCCATCATCGTCTGCCGTGGTGAAGATCTGTGTGGCGCAGTCGGTGATCGTTCCTTCAGGACTCCATTGGCACACGTAGGGCGCGTACAGCAGGTTCGGTCCAAGCCCCACCAAGCCAGAGCTGTTCGAAATGAGCTGGGCCGGGACGATGTCTGGGTTGCCGGTTGCCCAATCGACCTGGGCGGCGACGGGTGCGTTGAGATCGAGCAAGCCGTCTTCCTGCAGGCGCAGCAACACGCCGGCCGAGATCATCTTCGACGACGAGGCGATCAGGCTGATGCGACCCGGCTCGAACTCCCCGAAGTACTCCTCGTAGACAACGCCGTCGTCCTTGTGCACCACGATGACGCTTGCCCCGTTGAGGCCCCGTTCCTCGACGAACTCCTCAACCGTGATGGTGACGGCATCGAAGCCCGTGGCGTCGAGCGTCTCTTCTTCAGCGGGCTCGGCCGGATCTTCTTCGACCTCGTCGTCTGCGGGCGTTTCCTCGACAGGCTCGTCATCAGCATCCGACTCGTCGGCAGCCGCGTCATCGGTGTCGGGCTCGTCATCCGCCTCGGTTGTTTCGGCCTCGGCGGTCGTTGTGGTCGCATCCTCGGCAGCACCGTCGGACGAGTCTGACCCGCCACACGCCGCCGCCAGCATGGCGAACGCACACATCGTTGCAAGCAGCCTCAGTAGTTGTTTCGACATCATCGTCCTCCGCTCACGTTGATGAGTGAGCCTGTCACATAGCTTGACGCGTCGGAGGCGAGATACAGGATCAGGTCGGCAACCTCGTCGGCGGTGCCACCTCGCTGCATGGGCACGTTGTGGGCCAACTGATCGACGCGATCGGGCACGCCGGAGCTCGCATGAATGTCGGTATCGATCAGACCAGGTCGCACGGCGTTGACCCTGATCGACTCGTTCGCCACCTCTTTGGCCAGCCCGATTGTGAGGGTGTCCATGGCTCCCTTCGTGGCTGCGTAGTCGACGAACTCGTTTGGACTGCCCAGGTAGGAAGCGGCGGACGAGACATTCACGATCGTGCCACCCGCTCCTCCATTGAGTGTCGACATGCGGCGCACCGCTTCTCGGGCGCACATGAAGGCGCCGAGCACGTTGACGTCCATGACTTCTCGCAACCGCTCGATGCTCATGTCTTCGACTCGCGACATCGGGTGCAGGATCCCTGCGTTGTTCACGAGGCAGGTGAGCGGGCCGAGCTCGGCCTCGGTCTCTTCGAAGAGCTCGATCACATCAGACTCAACGGCAACGTCGGCTCGGACGGCCATGGCCGATGCTCCGGCAGCTCGACACTGGGCGACGATGTCGTCGGCAGCAACCGTGTTTGCCGTGTAGTTGACACACACATCCCACCCCGAGGCTGCGGCCTTCAACGCCGTGGCCGCGCCGATGCCACGGCTTCCGCCGGTGATGAGCATGACTTGAGGCAGGGTCGGTTCAGACACCGGGGGTCTCCTTGGTAGGCACAGGCTTCATGGGGCAGGTCTTATCCAGCTGCGGCAACGATCGACTCTGCAGTGACGGCGGCGATGCGGTCGACTTCCGCGTCTGTAATCACCATTGGCGGGGAGATCAACAACCCGTCTGCGCCAGCAGGCCCAGAGCCGCCGGGATAGATCCAGACATCTCGTTCGAGCGCCGCGCCGACCACGGCCGCAGAGCTCACACCGGCAAGTTCAACGCCAAGTAGCAGCCCTCGTCCACGGATCTCGACAACGTTCGGGCTGACCTTGGGGTCGTCGACGAGCGCAGCGGTGAGGGCCTGTCGAAGTCGGTCGCCTTGGGTGGCGGCCCGCTCCACGAGACCCTCGGCTTCGAGAATACGAAGCACCGCGAGAGACGCAGCGCAGGCCGAGTCGTGGCCTGAGTAGGTGAAGAACATGACCGCCTTGCCGGCGTCAACCAACGGCTCGACGACGTGGTCGCCAGCGGCCACCATCGACAGCGGCGCGTAGCCGCCCGTGAGCCCCTTGGCCGCCACGATGATGTCTGGCTCCCAATCATCGTGGTTGCATCCCCAGCGCTGGCCGGTGCGGCCGAAGCCCGTCATCACCTCATCGCTGATCATCAACACGCCGTAGGTGCGGCAGATCTCGGTGATCTCGGCCCAATAGTCGAGTGGCGCAACCAGGCCAGGGCCCGCAGCACCAATGACCGGTTCGGCGATGAAGGCCGACACCGTGTGAGGACCCGCAGCTTCGATGGCGGCAGCCACGGCCTCGGCCGAGTTCCACGGCACCTTCGGATGCTCAGCCAGCATCGGATCAAAGCCATCACGACGAGCCATGTGGCCACCGATGGCGAGCGTGGCCAGAGTGGAGCCGTGATAGCTCGGGACGCGGCCGATCACGCGATGGCGTTCCTCGTCGCCACGAGCGAGGTGATACATGCGGGCTAGCCGCATCGCGGTGTCGTTGGCTTCGCTTCCGCCGCCAGCAAAGAACACCTGTCCGAACCCGTCGGGCAACCACTGCTCAACGAGCAGATCGGCAAGATCGGTCCGATTCGGCGTTGGCCACAGAGGCACGACGTAGTCGAGATTTCGCAGAGCAGCAGCAACGGCGTCTGCGACCTCGGGACGACCGTGGCCGACGTTGTTCACGACCGCTCCCCCAGC
>CALLGK010000065.1 GCA_938009905.1 uncultured Acidimicrobiales bacterium
GCCGACAGTAGATGGTCAACTGATGAGGCGCCGAGCCGGGCGGCCTAGGGTCGTGAGATGGATCTCGATCGTGTATCGCCAGACGGCATGGGGCGGGGCCTGCGGGGCCTTGGACTCAACTTGCTCGTGCGTGACGTAGAAGGTCAGGTGGCCCTTCTCAGAGCGATCTTCGAGATGGGGGCGCACCAGGTGTCGGCTGACTTTGCCATCCTCACCTATGGCGATGAGGTGCTGCAGCTTCACTCCGATGGCACGTATCACTCGAATCCTCTCGGCCCGGTCGTCGCCGCTGTCGACGCTCGTGGACCAGGTGTTGAGATTCGCTTGTACGACACAGACCCAGACGTCGCCGTGACGCGAGCTCGCGAGCTCGGGCTTGAGATCCTTCAGGAAGCGACGGACAAGCCTCATGGTCTGCGTGAGGCGTACATCGTCTTTCCGGATGGCTACGTGTGGGTTCCCTCTCAGCCGCTTCCGGCGTAGGCACGTCGGTGTTGGTCAAGCTTGCGTGAGAACAAGCCGATCACTGTCTATGGGCCGAAGGAGCAGACGGTGAGCCTGCCGGCATCGTGCATTGATGGGCGGATGGCGTTCCCCGTTGCGGAAGGCCATGTCGTCGTCGAGACGTCAGCCATAGCGGGACGGATTCTTGCGCTCTGCCTCGGCATGCCCTCATCGGGATCGTGCCCGGCTCGGCTCGAAGTGCGGCCAATCTCTGGCAACGCCGATCGTTGGATCAGAACGTTTCGACGCAAGGGCCGCGCCACCAAGGTGACGGTCAACGAGGACACGTTTGTGGAATCGCTCGGCCCGACCGCGGTGCTGTTTGACCTTGAGGTTGCCGATCACGGATGCAAACTGGCGCTTCGGCAGTGCAAGGTCGGCCCACTTACCTTCTCGGTCCCGGCCTCGATCAGGTTGGACGTTGCGGTGGCGACCACGTTGGCGATGGACGTCGACATCCACCTGCACCGCCAGCGAGGTGAGACGTCGACCACCTTGCTCCGCTATTCAGGCACGATGAACCCTGTGGCCTAGTTGGCTGGCGATGGTTTACGAGGTGGTCTGGCTCTTCTGAGCTCTCATCGCATCGCCAAACCGAGTTCGACCCCACGGCTTGATCACCGAGACCGTCATGATCACCCACAGGGCGAGATTGAAGGCAGTCGCAAACACGAAGATCGTCGTGTCGAGGCCAGCGAGATCGGTTGGGCCGTCGTAGCTGGTGCGTTCCTTTGCGTCACGAACCCATGGCTGCATGAGCTGCCACGCCGAGATGAGCACGATGCCGGCAAGCACGATCTTGAACACCACCCACCGGTGGACGAGCACGCCAAAGTTGGTGCCGATGGCGAGCGTGAAGCCAGTGATGAGCGCGAGGGCGCCGACCGTTGGCATGACCCACACGTCGAAAAAGTCAAAGATCACGTAGGCGCCATGGACGGTTCGATGGTCGCTGCTGAACCGCCCGTAAACCGACAAAACGAGGAGCGCAAAGGCGCTGCCGAGCCATACGCCGATCACCAGGAGGTGGGCGAGTACCGCAACCTTCCGACCCGTTCGACGAAGACGGGTCTTGCCGGCAAGCAATGCTTGAAGCGACTCGGGGAGCCGATGTGCGAGCTCAGTGTTCATGCCAGCCGACACCGTAGTGGTGAGCAGATGTTGTGGTGGGTGAGGGAGGTGGTACGAGGGAGTGGTGGTCGGTGGAGAGCTGCACCTACCGTTGGGCTGAGTTCTTGAGGAGTGAGCATGAGCGAACGACAGACCCACACCGTTGCCAATGGGCAGTACAACGTCGAGGTGGTGAGCGAGGGGAGTGGACCACTGCTCTTATTCATCCACGGTTGGCCAGAATCGTGGGCGTCATGGCGCCACCAAATGGCGCACTTCAGCGATCGATACACGGCTGCGGCGATGAGCGTTCGGGGCTACGGCAACTCGTCGAACCCGACCGACATCGAGGCGTACACATTGCGTGAGCTGGCCAGCGACGCCGCTGCGGTGATCGATGAGCTCGGTGATGGTTCTGCAATCGTCGTTGGTCACGACTGGGGTGCTCCGATTGCCTGGAACACCGCTCGGCTCTACCCAGACAAGGTCACTGCGGTGTGCGGCATGAGCGTTCCCTACATCCCGGTCGGACCCGAGAATTCGCTCGACAACTGGCGGGCGCTCTACACCGAGCAGGGCAAGTTCTTCTACCAGGTGTACTTCGACGACAACCGAGGCAAAGCCGAGGCCGAGCTCGGCGCCGACTCTGCCCGCAGCCTTCGCATGATCTACTACAGCGCATCGGGTGACGGCTCTGACGTTCGACTTGCCGATCCGAAGCCAGCGGACGCCGGCATGCTCGATGGGCTGGTCGATCCTGATCCGTTCCCGTCGTGGGCCAGCGCTGACGAGCTGCAGTTTGTGGCTGACAACTTTGACCGAGCTGGTTGGCACGGTCCGCTCAACCGGTACCGAGCCCAGCCGTTCGATGCCGAAGATCTCGGGCAGCTTCCCGATCCAAATCTTGGACAGCCAGCAGCGTTCATCGGGGGCGAGCACGACCCGGTACGAACGTTTGTCGAAGGCGTCGATGTCTTCGAGTACGCGGCCATGGCTTGTGATGACTTTCGTGGCACCACGGTGGTTCCTGGCGCCGGTCACTGGGTGCAGCAAGAAGCACCGGCTGAGACAAACGCCGCGCTCGACGCCTTCCTCGAAACCCTGTAGCCCCCTCCTAGGGGTCAGGTACTTTTCGTTACGCCGCACGTTCCGTCACTCTTGTCTGGTCCCACTCACCACGGCCGGCCAAGGGCAAGGTTCCAAACGAGCGTTGTGGCCCAGTGGATCGCGACGGGGATCCACAGCGACCCGGTGCGGAGATACGCAAAGCCGCACACCAATCCGAGCAGCGTGACGATGGCGAGGAACGCCGGGTCGGTGAACATCGATGTGTCACTGAGGCTGAGCGTCTTGGCGTTGAGCGGGTGGTACACGACAAACACAAACGTCGATGCCGCGACGGCAGCTGCCTGCTTCCAAAGCGGCGCGACGAGAAGTGAGCGGGGGAGGAAGATCCCTCGAAACACAATCTCTTCGAGCAGCGACGGGTAGATCACAAGAAGCACGGGCAGGACGAGCACCTGCCAGAGCTCGGGCCAGGACGGTTCGAGCAAACCGGTCGACAGGCCGATCGCCAGCGCCGCCAGTCCGTAGAGCCCGGCAAACAGAACAACCGACGTCGGGACTGGGCGAATAGGTGCTCGCAGCCCGGCAAGCGGGTTCTGCCTGAGCCAGATGATGGCGCGTTCGCTCACATTCCAATGGTCGACCGTCGCTGGCTGTCGCCGCACCCAGACAACCCCCCAAATACTCCTAGGGGTCGTCGTTCACTTCGCTCACCAACGGCGTCAATGCGTAGAGCTGCGCGACGTTTTGTACCTGGCCCCTAGGAGGGAGGTGGCGGGTACTCGGGGGTGGCGGGGACGTTGTCGTCGAGGGGGTAGATCGGTCGTCGAACGTTTTCGAAGTCGAACAGCGAGTTGTCTGAGCTGGTGACGCCGACGCCGTTGCAGGCGATGTCACGAGTCGAGATGTCGCTGAAGCCGGCTCGGTAGTGAATGCGCGACTTCAGAATGAGATAGCGCATCTCTGTGGGCTCGATGCCAACACTGCGGAAGCACCCCGGGTCCCACGGTTCGACGTTGCGTGAGATCACGACAACCCTCACCGAGCCAATCTCGAGCACCCCCGTTGGGCCCATGTCCATCGGTGTGCCCTTGCCCATTGGCACGGTGATGGTGAAGACCCCATCGGTCAGAGCCCTGACGGTGCCGGTCACGTCGAGTGGTTCCCCGACGCGATCGATCGTCGGCATGTCGGTTTTGCCGCCGAGCGAGAGAGACACCTCGTTGCCGATGCCGGCGGCTTGCATGCGCTCGACCGCTCGCGGGTCGCAGATGGCAAACATCGCCACATCGGGAAGTTGTTGCTCCAACACTTCGGCTAACACGGCCACGGTGTCTTGCGTGCCGCCCGAGGCAGCGTTGTCGGCGTGATCGAGCAAGATGATCGGCCCGTCCGACATCTCCTTGGCCTCGCTGATCGTGTCGGCCAGCGGCTCGGAGTGGAACATGAACTCCTCTCGTTCCTGCCATGCCGCATCCAGCAGTTCGTCACGAGCAGCCTCAGCGGCAGTGGCGTCGCGATCGGCAATCGTCACGACGGAGAGTCCGGCGTGCCAAATGTCGGCCAGCGGGAAGCCCCCGAACACCGAGGAGGCAAGCAGGCCTTCAGCTTCGTGACGGCGCGCCGTTTCGAGAAGCGGCCCCATCGGTTCGTCTTCGTGACCCATGCGCAGGGTCTGGGCCAAGATCGGGCGACTGCCCCACACCATCACGGGGTCGATCTCGCCTTGGACGGCTCGAACCAAGAGCCGTCCGGCATGTTCGCCGGCCTCGTACATATCGAGGTGTGGGTAGGTCTTGTAGCCAACGAGCACGGTGCAGTTGTCGACGATGGCGTCGGTCATGTTGGCGTGCAGGTCGAGGCTGATGCCGATCGGGATGTTCGGGGCAACCGACCGAATGCGAGCCAGCAGGGTGCCCTCGCCGTCGCTGGTCGTCTCCGAAACCATGGCCCCGTGCAGATCGAGCATCACGGCATCGCATCCGGCTTCGACGGCCTCCACGATCTTGTCGCTCATGTAGTTGTAGGCGTCGGCCTGCACCTTGCCGCTCGGTGCGGCGTTGCCGGCGATCGGGGTGACGACGTCCCAGCCAGCAGCGTCGGCCGCGTCCAACAATCCACCGATGCCAGTGCCGGTTCCCTTGAACCGTTCGTAGGCCTCCTGCCCTTCGGGCACACCACCCGCGCCTCGACCGAAACGAGCAAGCGGTGTCGGAACCGGCGAGAACGTGTTTGTCTCGTGCTCCATCATTGCAACAACGACTCGGGTAGCAGCCATCCCCGATCTTGTCCCAGCGCACCCCAATCCACCAATAGAAGCTCTTTGGGGTCAGGTACTTTTCGGAACGCCGCTTTGCACCACCTTCGACAACGCAACGTGACCCGCCGGCGAGTGCGTAACGTTTTGTACCTGACCCCGCCGTTCGCTCCGCTCACTAACGGCGTTTTTGCGCTGGGGCGCCACTAACGCTGAGTGTGTAACGTTTTGTACCTGACCCCTAGGAGGGGGTGAGGGCGTTCAGGACCATGGCGTGGAAGTGGTGCACGGCGTGTTCGGAGATCTCGGGGCGGTCGGGGATGCAGATGAAGCGGCCCTGGTGGTAGCCCATCGAACGCAACCCCTTCTGCACGTTCTCGACCAGAGCGACGTCCTCCGGGCCGAGAACCTCTTCGAAGTAGGTCATGGCCGCGGTCGTTGTCTCGTCGGTGCCCTCACCAGGCTTCGCGTACAACGTGAAGGTCTGCAGCGTCTCTTCTGGACCGGTCGGTGTGAACTTGAACACGAACAACCCGGCGGTGCCCGGCAACCGCCCGAGCGACACATTCGGCCAGGCGAAGATCGACGCAAACTCCTGGGCGCCAGACGCTACGGCGTACGCCGAGTTCTCTGGACGAGAGGCTCCGGCTTGGATCGACCAGTTGTCGTGGGTCTCGTTGACGTAGGTGTCCATGTCGATCAGATCGACGAACGCCGGGTGCGCCGGATGGCAGTGGTAGCACTCGAGCAGGTTGTCGCCGACGTTCTTCCAGTTGGCGGCGATCGTGAACTCGACCTCGTCGACTTTCTCGAGCAATTCGAGATCGTCCCAGCGGTCACGCAAGGCAGCCTCAAGCCCGGGGTATGCCTCAGCCATCGGTGCTGGCTCGGTCGACAGATTCACAAACACGAACCCGCAAAACTCTTCAACGGCGACGGCCGGAAGCTGAAACTCGTCGTAGTCGAATTCGTCCATGCGGTCCGACATGCGGGCACCCTTCAGCGCTCCCGTCGAGTCGTATGCCCAGGCGTGATACGGGCAGGTGATGAGCGACGAGACCGTGCCGCTGCCTTCGAGCAACGAATGGCCGCGGTGCATGCACACGTTGAAGAAGGCCCGCAGCTCACCGTCGGCAGAACGGATCACAAACACTCGCTGATCGGCAATCTCGGCCGTCAGGTACTGGCCGGCCGTCGCCACCTCGGATCGATGCCCAACCCACACCCATGATTCGGCAAAGACCGTGCGCTTCTCACGCTCGAGAATCTCAGGCTCGACGTAGTAGGTCGCTGGCAGGGTGTAGGACCGAGTCGGATCCGCAACGAAACGATCGACAGACCGGTCTGGTCGATGGAACACCTGGCTCATGACGCAGATCATACGTTTGCGCGGCCCCGGCTGTTTCGCTTCGACCGAAGTGGTAGAGCCAAACTGGGCCATGCGCGTTGAGACGTTGTTGCCGTTGGGGAAGCTTGATCCAGGGCTTCGAGAGCCAGACACGCCGCTGTTCATCGGCGACTTTGCCGACGGTGCAGCCGAGGCCGAGTCGCTCGGCTTCGATGCTGTGTTGGTTGAAGAGACGAAGGACGACCCCTACCAACTGCTCGCCCTCGGGGCAGCTGCCACGTCGTCGATCGGCATCGGCACATCGGTGGCGATGGCGTTTCCTCGGAGCCCCACGATCACGGCCATGTCGGCTTGGTCACTGCAGAAGCTCTCAGGCGGACGGTTCATCCTCGGACTCGGATCGCAAGTGCGAGGACACGTCCGCCGCCGGTTCGGCATGGACTGGCATGCCCCGGCCCCGTGGATGCGTGACTACATCAACGCCATGCGGGCAGTGTGGGACTGCTGGCAGAACGGCACAGACCTCAACTTCGAGAGCGAGCACTACAACCTCAACTTGATGGTGCCGCTCTTTGATCCCGGTCCGATCGACCATCCGCAGATCCCCATTCACGTTGCCGCCATTGGCCCAAACATGATGGCGATGGCCGGTGAGGCGGCTGACGGAGTTCGTCTGCACCCCGTGTGCACGCCGCGATTCATCGACGAGGAAGTCCACCCCCACTTGGCTCGAGGCGCAGCCCGATCGAACCGCGACGTTCGAGACGTTGAGGTGTGTATGAAACCACTTGTGGGCACGGCACCAGATGCCGAGTCGCTCGAACGCGTCGCTCACACGGTGAGGGCTCGAGTCGGCTTCTACTTGTCGACCCCGTCATACCGGCGAACGTTTGCGCTGCACGGCTGGGAAGACATCGCGGAACAAGCGAGCCACGTATCGAAGGCGCAGAAGTGGGAGGAGCTACCGAAACTCGTGCACGACGAGATGCTCCACACGGTCACCACGCTGGGCACTCACGATGAGATCGGCGCCATGCTCAACGAGCGCTATGGCAATCGGGTCGACCGCATCGAGTTCTCGCTGCCCGTGGCCAACCAAGACGACGCCGAAGTTATCACCGGCGTCATCACCGATCTGCAGTCTCAAGATCGGTCCGAGTAAACAGCGAGACCAGCGACAAGTCGATGGCGGCGAACGCCTCGGTACCGCCCTGTTCGCGGTCAATCACGCACAGCGCTGTCGACACAACAGCGCCGCGTTCACGGAGATCGCCAGTCGACGTGACAACCTGCCCGCCCGTCGTCACGACGTCTTCCACGATCGTGAGCTTGCGGCCCTCGATGGCCGGGCCCTCCGCGAGCTTGGCCGTGCCGTATTCCTTTGCCTTCTTGCATACGAACACCGTCGGAATACCCGTTGCCAATGACAGCGCCGTGGCCACCGGAACACCGCCGAGTTCGAGCCCTGCCAACAGTTCGGTATCGGCGGGAATCAACGGCGCCATCTGCTCAGCCACGGCCGCCAACAACTCTGGTTCGGCTTCGAACTGGTACTTGTCGAAGTACGTGTCTGCCACCAAGCCCGACCGGAGCGTGAACTCGCCAGACAGGGTTGCGATGTCGGCAAGGCGGGCAGCAAGGGACGGCATAGATCTGTTCTAGCCGAGGCGGTTCTAGATTCGAACGGTGGATGCTGATCTTTCTCCATGGCCTCGGCTCGAACTTGTGGAGCCGGTCGATGAAGGGAGTCGCAACGAGGTATGGCGCGCCACTATCGACGACCAAGCGGTGGCGGTTCGACGGTCTCGCCGTTCTGAAGAATCGCTGGCGTGGGAGCTCGATCTCATCGAGCAGCTCGCAGCTGGCGGCCTTCGTGTGGCCAAGGTGATCAGCACGTCAGACGGCAGGCGTCACCACCACGGTGTCGTCGTGCAGCGTTGGCTCGAAGGACGACCACCCGAGTCCGAAGCTGACTGGGCGCTCGTGGCAGACGCGCTTCGTGCGGTTCACGACCTTGGCCGAGATCGTCGGCAACGCCCTGGTTGTGTTGCCGTTGCCGAGCTCAACGCCGGGAGTCGCAGCGTCGATGCAGATATGTCGCAGCTCCCGCGCGAGGTGGCCGACGAGCTGCTCGGCGTGTTCGCCGAATTCGCCGGGATCCCGACCACCGCCATCCATGGCGATCCGTCGCCGTCGAACCTCCGCATCGACGACAACCTCAGCGGTGTGGCCTCCGTTGGTCTGCTCGACTTCGACGAGAGTCGCGTCGACATTCCGTGGCACGACCTGTCGAACCTTGGCGTTCGCGTCTTGAACGAGGATGACCACAGCCAAGCGCTGCGTCTGAGCGACGCATGGGAGGCCGCAAACGCCTGGGTGGCGGAGCCGGACTACGCCCGCAGCCGGTTGGCGTCTCTGCGTGGCACTTCCACATCCCGGGCCGAAGCTGCCAAGCTGCAGACATGGGAATCCGACGAGTCGTAACCGGTCACAACGCAGACGGAAAGGCAGTCTTCGCCAGCGATGAGGTGGTCGAGCCAGCGACGCTGGCATTGGTGCCGGGCGCGGAGTTCTACCAACTCTGGGGATCAGACGAGGTGTCGAACTTTCCAGATGACGGATCTCGTCCGAACGCGGTGCGGTACTTCCCGCCCGTTGGTGGCTTTCGCTTTGGACTGTTCAGCGTCGCGCCCGACTCGGCGGTGTTCACCGAAGACCTCGACATCGAGGCCGCCCTTGTTGAGATGGAAGAGAAGCTCCCAGGCATGGCCGAGCACATGGAGCCGGATAACCCCGGCATGCACACCACGGCCACGATCGACTACGAGTTCGTGGTGTCTGGCAACGTGATTCTCGAACTCGATGACGGTGAAACGCGAGAGCTCAGCGCGGGCGACACCGTGGTCCAGAACGGCACTCGCCATGCGTGGCGAAACCCCTACGACGAACCAGCCATGCTCGTGGTTGTGCTGGTGGGGGCGAACCACACGGCGATGTAGCTAGTCGCCGTAGCTAGTCGTCGACGCTCAGGCCGAACTCACGCATGTGAGCCTTGAACACATCGACGCTCATAAACGTGCGAGCGGTCATGCCGAGTTCGATTGCGCCCGAAAGGTTCGACGGCGAATCGTCTGTGAAGAACACGAGCTCTGGTTCGACACCAAGATGTGCGCACACGTACTGGAAGACTTCCCGACTCGGTTTGGCGTAGCCGATCTCGGCCGAATTGAAGATGTGGTCGACGTGGTCGACCAACCCGAGCGCAAGCATCTCGGTGGGAATCGTGTCTGTGCCGTTCGTGAGGATTGACACGGGACGGCCAGCGTTTCGGAGCCGATCGACTTCGGCCAACATCGTGACGTCGACCTTGCCACGGTCAGAGATCCATGCCGCTGCGGCCTCTGGAGAACCGATGGCTGAGCCGATCTGTTTGGTCCACGTTGCTCGTGTGATCTCGCCGGTGACCAGCGGGACGATCAGCTCGGGACTGAACGCAACATCGCGAATCACACCATCCGCGAGGCCGTAGTGGGCCTCAATCGTGGCTCGGTGATCGGCATCGAAATGGCGCAGCACACCGTCAAGGTCAAGCAACACATGCGTGAGACGAGGTGGCGTCGACGATGAGGTGGCGTCAGACACAGGTGCAGTATCTCGCACGAAACAAACTGGGCGACGGATCACTCCGGGTGTCGTAGGGTCGGGCCGTGACACGCCCAGGCCCGCCGCCGATCGCACTCGCCCCGGATGAACGGACAGCGCTCAACGAGTTCCTCGACTTCTATCGAGCTGCTCTCGTCGATCGTTGTTACGGCCTGACGGACGAGCAACTCAGACAAACGCCGCTGCCCACGTCTCTGAGCTTGGCCAGACTCATCGGGCACATGGCGTGGGTTGAACAGTTCTGGTTCGTCGAACGGTTCGGGGGCGACGATCCGCCTGCATACGTGCGCGCCATCGACTGGGAAGGCGACAACGATGCGGAGATGACACTCGCTGAGACATGGGACCAGCAGAAGCTCTTCTCGGTTTTTGACGACGCCGTTGCGGAATCAAGGCGTCGGGCCGACGCAGCATCGCTTGATGATTTGAGCGTCGGAACGAATCAGGCGGGGGAGCACTGGAACGTGCGCTGGATCTTGGTGCACATGATCGAGGAGTACGCACGGCACTGTGGCCACGCCGACCTCATCCGAGAAGCTGTCGACGGAGACGTCCTCTAACGGTGATACAACGTGCTCCGTGCTTACAACGGCCCAACTTGTTGAGCTCGATGCTGCGGTGTGCGAGGCACTCGAGAAGCGAGACAACTCGGGGCTGAACCTCATCGGCTTTGGTGAGATCTCTGTTGCGCTCGGCGTTCCCAAGCATGCGCCCGTTGTCGTGTGCAAGCCGAGCCCTCCCGTTACCCGAGCCCAGTTCGAGGATTTCAAGACACTGATTGCCGACTACTCGGTTGCGCTCGAGCAGCTTGGGGCGGTTGCAGTGGAAACCGAGGTGCTCGCTGTCGATCGAGACGAGCATGTCATTGCGTATCAGGTGCAACCCTTGCTCGACGCAGAGACCTTGGGGGAGCGGGTCTTGGGCGCCGCTGAGCCAGACCGAGAACATCCGTTTCTGGTAAAGCTGGCGGAGATCGTGGCCCGGACAAACAACAGAGTGAGCGTTGACGCACAGGTCACCAACTGGTCGTGGGATGGCGAGACGGCAACGATGCTCGACCTTGGCACGCCGATGATGTGGGATGAGTCTGGCGCCCCGGTCCTCGACACCTCACCGCACTTCGCTGCTCTCCCGGCACCCGTCCGAGGCTTTGCTCGCAAGGACATCTTGGAGCTCATGAATCGGTGGAAACAGCCCCGCGCCGTTGCCGCTGATGTGGTCGCCAACCTGATCAGAGTTGAGCTCGAGGCATGGGTCGAACCGACGCTTGCGGTGTTCAACGACGTCTTGGCACCGAACGAGCCGCTCAACGTTGAGGAAGCCAGAGCGAGTTTGGCCAGAGATGTGAAGTCGTTTCCTCGGCTCAAGAAGATGCAGCAAGTCGAGCGCTTCTGGGCGGAGACGGTGCGACGCCGCCGGTACGACTTCTTCGTCCAGCCCTCAAAGCTCGATTGACCCGTTGTGGGCTGACCTCCCCAATCTTTCAAGTAACAAAAACACTCAGGCCGATGTGTCGGTTTCTGGCAAACAGATCGATCGACCTGCTCTAAGGTCGCTTCGAGGAGTGAGTTGGTGTGACCAATACAGGAGATGGCGAGCTCGGTCTCGACAAGACCAAGGTGGTTGTTGTCGAGCACGACGAGCGGTGGGGCCAGCGATTTGCTGAGCTGCAACAGCAGCTGGCCGTCGTGCTTTCTCCTCATGCGAGTGGCGTTGAGATTGCGCACGTTGGGTCGACGTCTGTGCCTGGTCTTGCGGCCAAACCTGTTCTGGATGTCGCGATCGGTCTCGCGCACGACGTGTCCACCGAGACGTTGATCGAGGCATTCGACCCGATCGGACTCGGGTACCAAGGCGATCTCGGCGACTACGGCGGGAGACTGTTCACCATTGAGCCATCCGCCGGCGTCTCGGTGGCCAACGTCCATGTCGTCGCCCAATGCAACTTTCAGTGGACGTGCTACTTGCTGTTCCGCGATGAACTCCGGGCCAACGAAGAGCTCCGCAACAGCTACGGGGAGCTCAAGACGTCGTTGGCCAAGAACTATGAGAACGACCGAGCCGGGTACAACCAAGCCAAGTTTGAGTTCGTCTTCTCGACCGTTTCCGCACTGGCCGCAGAAGCTGGCATCGACATCGTGCCGTCGACGAGCGAGCCCGCTGAGTAAGATCAGCGCCGATGAAGGTGATCAGGTCCATCGTGAATGGTGTGGGTTCGGTGTTTCGCGGCATCCTCTGGCCCGCTCGAACGGCAAAGTCCAAACGGGCGTCGTCGAAGGAGCGCAAGGAAGCCAAGCGTGACGCAAAGGAAGCCCTGCGCTTTGGACGGATGAGTCCTCGCCTTCAGGACGAGGTCTCAAAGACCCGTTCGCGCCTCTTTGACTGATGGGGCGCCGCCACACGCTCAGCTCGGTTGTCGTCTTGTTGGTCTTTGCGTTGGTGGCGACGGCTTGCCCCAGCGGATCTGACGACGACGCCACGTCTACGAGCCTTGCTCCCGAGACGAGCCTGGCGTCTGGCGATCCCGAATCAGCAACCACCTCGCTCCCTGAAGCCGAACCTGATCCACAAGACGACGAACCGGCCGAGCTTCCGCCGATCGTGGTGCCCGACCCAGATCCGACGCCTATCCCCACCGATCCCGCCATCCGTATTGGCACCCTCGACAACGGCCTCACCTACTACCTGCGGAGCAATCAGGCCCCAGGGCAGAAGCTTGAGCTTCGCCTGGTCGTCAAAGCCGGTTCGCTGCAGCAGGAAGTGCCCGATTCCGGCCTCGCTCACTTCACAGAACACATGCTGTTCAACGGGACCGAGAGCTATCCGGGGAACGAACTTGACCGCGTGTTCCAAGGGTTCGGCATCGAGTTCGGTCCAGACGTCAACGCCTACACCTCATGGGAAGAGACGGTCTACGAGATCAGCCTGGCGCTCGGTGATGAGCAGGCCACGGACGACGCCTTCAACGTGCTCGCCGAGTGGGGCTCCAAGGCGCTCATCGACGAACAAGAAGTAATCGACGAGCGGGGCGTGGTTCGTGAAGAGCGGCGGGTCCGTTCTGAAACAGCCAACGGTCGTCTTGGGGAAGTCTTCAATGAGGCCTACACCGTTGGCACGCCATACGAGGGCTACCTGCCGATCGGCAGCTCCGAGAACATCCTGGCCACGACATCCGAAGATGCTCGCCGCTACTACGACCGCTGGTACCGCCCAGACAATATGGCTGTCGTGATCGTTGGCGACCTGCCACTCGACGAGATGGAAGATCGTGTTCGGGATTCGTTCAGCGACCTCGACGATCGCGGCGATGGGCAGGAACGCACCGACGCCGAGCAGGTGCCGATCGACGATGTGTTCATCGAGCGAGTAGTCGACCCTGAGCTGACCCGTCCGTTCGTCTCGCTCGACTACTGGATCCCAACCTGGGACACCACAACCGTTGGTGGCGACCGGCTATCGCTCCTCGATTTCGTCGTCGGCGAGATGATCCGAATCCGCCTTGAGACGGCCGTTGCCCGCGGCGAGTTGCGGGGCATCGATCCCTCGGTCGGACCGTTCAGCCAGGCCCGGCAACTCTCATTCATGGGCTACAACCTCGGCGGATCGGACCTTGCGGCCACCACAGAAGACTTGTTCGAAGAACTCAAGCGGCTTGAGCTCGAGGGGTTCGACGAAGCAGAGCTGAACCAGACCGTGTTGTCGTTCCAGGGCTTCGTCGACTCGCAACGAGCTGGAGCGAGCACTCGCCAAGATGCGGCTCTTGCTGGGCAATATGTCAATCACTTCCTCGGATCGGGTTCCATCGATACCGCGGACGCAACAGCCGACCGCCTAACTGGTGTGCTTGAGTCGTTCACGCTCGAAGAGGCGAACAATCACTTCCGTTATCTCCAGTCGGTGTCGGCGCCGCTGCTGATCGTGGTTGGCAGCGATGAAGCGTCTGTTCCCAGCATTGAAGAGCTCGAAGCAGCGGTTGCCGCTGGCACCTCAGCTGAGCTCACCGAACGGGCTGACATTGAAGAGATCGACCAGCTGATGGATCGGCCAGAACCGGTCGAAGAGCTTGAGCGAATCGTGCACGACGAGATCAACGGCGTTGAGCTGGTGTTTGAGAACGGCGCCCGAGCACTGTTCGTGCCATCCGGAATCGACGCCGGCGAGTTCAACTTGCGGGCACGGTCGGAGGGCGGCTGGTCCCAGCTCGACGAAGGAGAAGGGCCACTCGCCAGCCTGGCGACGGCGGCAGTCGCCAGGAGCGGGCTGGGCGACATCGACCCTGTGCAGCTCGACACATTCCTCGCTGGTTCGTTCGTGGCGGTGAGCCCAACGATCGGTGAGATCGACGAAGGCTTCTCTGGCTCCGGCTCGGTGGAAGACGCCGAGATCGCATTCCAGCTGATGCACCTGTACGTGACAGAACCGCGGGTTGACCCGTCCGGCTTGGCGTCGGCGGTCGAAGACGGCGAAGTTCGAATTCGTCGAGCCGAGACCGACCCTCAGACACAGTCGTTCGCAGCTATCAACGACGCGCGATACGGCGGCAGCCCGTTCCAGCTGTTTGCGCCCACGAGCGAGCAGCTCGAGAACTTCGGAGCAGAGGATGCCTTGCGCATCTATGAGTCCAGGCTCGATGACGTCGACGATCTCGTTGTGGCCGTGGCGGGCGATGCCAACCAGGCGGACATGGAAGATCTGTTCCGGCGCTACGTGGGCACGCTGCCAGCTGGCGAGCGCGACACGTGGGTCGATCTACGTCCTGATCCGCCGCCTGGAGTGATCGAACTTGAGGTCGAAGCTGGGACTGATAGTTCTGGCGCAGGGATCGACATGCTCTTTACCTCCCTCGGCCCAGTTGATGATCGAACCAGACTGTCGGTCCAACTGATCGAAACGATGATCAGTAGTCGCCTGATCGACACCGTGCGAGAAGACCTTGGTGCAACCTACGGAGCTCGGGTGCGAACCACGGTCACTGAGCGACCAGAGGAAGGCATCGATGTCTTCATCTCGGTGAGCGGGGACCCCGAACGTTTGGATCTCATCGAGGAGACCGTGTTGGCCGAGGTCCGAGATCTCGCCGACAACGGGCCGAGCGAAGACGAATTCGAACGAGCACTTGCGGTGCTTCGGGCCGACTACGACTTCGTGTCGAACAACGATCTGCTCATCATGTTGCTCGTACTCGGACGCACACAGTCCGGTGATCCGTTCACTCGGACCGAGGCTCGATCGCTGCTGGATGACTTGAGTCGGCAAGAGGTGAGCGCGGTGGCGGCTCGCATGTTCCCAGACGGCCAGCGAATTCAGGTCACTCGTCAGTAGGTGTCCGTCAGTAGGACACTGGCGTAGGGCATTTGACCTATAACAAACCGGCTCGCCCGCGCCGATGGACAGTACATGGCTGAATTCATCGATCAGGCCGACGTCCGTCGACCCGTTGAGATGCCGCGGATGGGCGAGCGCTACGCCATCGGAGGGCTCCATGCCACATGGTTCATCCCGAAAGCCTTTGGTCGTTCGACGCCAACGCCCGTGAAACTGATCGACATCTCGGTTGCTGGAGCACTCGTTGAGGCTCCGCTCAGCAAACACCTTCATGTCGGCTCCCGCATCAAGTGGGAGCTGAACAACCTGAACGGTGTGGTCGAGATTCGCAATGTGCGTGAAGTCGATGGGGTGGGGCAGTACGGGGTGTCGTACTTCCGCCTCGACCATGATCTGAGTCTGCTCGTGAATCGAGTGGTCGAGAAGGTTCGAGAAGAGAACAACCTCAGCACCACGTGGGAACGCCGCTCCTTCTAACTGAGCTCGTCTCCTTCTCATTCCGCTCATCGAGAGCGGAACAACACAAGTGACCCCGGCCCATATCGGTGGGTTTCTTTGCTGTCGCCGTGAACTGAACCTCAAACCTACGGTGGCCTTGGCGAAGGCGATTGGCAGGGGAGCTGGCGGGTTCGATGTTGCGTGTGGTTGGTGGCGTGGCCGCGGCGTGGATCGTCTTGGCGATCCTGATTGCCGGTGGCAGCGGGCCTGCGTTTGAGGCGCTGGCTAGCGGCATCGATCAGTTCGCCGACGCCGAAGCTCAGCACCAAGCGACAACAGAGACCCCGTCGACGGCCAGCGTGGCTTCGTTGGCTCAGGAAGGCACGTTGCGAGTGTCTGGTCGTACGTGCAGCGGTCAGATGTTTGGCAGCGGCTTCGTGCTCGACGGCTTGCTGCTTACGAACCGGCACCTCGTCGCGGGTGCGACCGAGTTCAAGGTCGACAACCCTGCAAATTCGACGAATGTCGCGCCATCGCTCATCACCGTGTATCGCCGAGCGAGCGATCTTGACCTTGCAAGCGGCGCCCCGGTCGGTCCGAACGTCTTTGCAGCAGCCGACCAAAACGCCGAGGTCGGCGATTCCATCTTCGTAGCCGGACACGCCGGGGGAGGCGAGACGCTCGTGGTCGCAGGCACCGTCCACCTCTACGACATCGGTTCCCCCTGGGGCTACGGCGGCGAGGTGATGTTGCTTGACGTGTCGACGACAGGAGGGTTCAGCGGAGGCCCTGTTCTGGACCAAGATGGGCGCGTCGTCGGCATGCTTCAAGGTTTTTCTCCAACGCTCGACCTGAGCATTGCGATCCCGATCGAGAGCATCACGGCGTGGACGGAGAGCACAGGATCCGCTCCGGTAGCGGCATGTGATTGACGGCCCTTCGAAGAGGCGACACGACGTCGCGTTTCGAGGGGGAGCTTCACCCAACTCAAGGGAAGGCGCAGCGCGCCGTTAACTGACTATGGTCACAAGTGCGGGCGGATCAATCTGGGTCTTTTTGGAGACCCCGGCCTTGTTGAGGGGGCATGGAGATTGGAACGCGAGTTGGGACCATCGCCGCACGCCACAAACGCCATCATCGCCGAGGACAGCTCGATGAGCGGTGCGTCAAACACCGGCTTGGGCCGCGGCCTCGCTGGCATCCTTGGTGATGCCCTGTCGACGGCTCCTGGCTCGGGTGTTAGCGAACTCCTTGGCGGAGAGCGGGCCCGACAGTCGCCAGTCGTCCGCGAGCTGGTCACCCAACTTGCGCTGCGTTCTATTGCCGAGGGCTTCGATGCCGATGGTGTGATCCTCGTGCGGCGAGACGCCGAAGGGGAGCTTGCTGCCGTGACCTCGCAGCTGCCGTCCTCGTGGGACGGATTCGACACGATCTCGTTCGAGGTTTCTGGTCGGCTCTGGCACAAGCTTGAAGCTTCTAACCACGGCTTCGAACAAATCGTCCTTGGTCACAACTCCGTATTGCTCTGCCACGATGCGACGCTCGGCGGCAGCATCGCCGCAGCGGTGGTGCGATCGACAGCATTCGATGCAGATGAGTGCCAAACCGTCGCTGATCTCGTTCGTTCAATCGGCACCGCCCTCAGTGGAGACGACGTCCTGCCAACCGACCGCTCGGTCAGAGTGCTCACGCAAGAGTCTGGCGACGGCGTCCTTGCCGATGTCCGGCTGACTGGAGCTGGCGATCGCCGGCATGCAGCATCGG
>CALLGK010000066.1 GCA_938009905.1 uncultured Acidimicrobiales bacterium
CACCATGGCAAAACGCGATTCCGGACCATCACCGCGGAGCGCAACTTCGAGCGTTGGCGCATCCACACCAAGTACCGGAGCAAGAATCGCGGCCGTCAGGTCAGGACGCTCGATCATTGACGGGTCGGCAACAACTTCGAAGCCTGGCGTTGAGGCGGCGAGTACAAACCCGTCGCGGTCGAAGATCGAGCCGCGGTAGCCCGACAAGGTCTGTGTGCGCGTGCGCTGGCTGAGCCCAACATCTTGGTAGCGCTCTGGACGAAGGGCCTGAAGATCAACCAACACTGCCGAGAAGAGTGCGGCAACAACAAAGAGGACGCCGAGCAGCGTCAACATCCTGCGTCGAGGATCTGGTGCCGATGGTGTCCGCCGTTGCTTGACGGGAGGTACCCGTGAACCACGCTGCGTTCTTGCGGAGCTACTCCGTGTCCTTGCGGAGCTACTCCGGGTTGCTGTCTGACGTGAACTCACGAACCGGCAGTCCCCAACGGAGCGACGGACAGTTCAACATCAGCAACAGCTGGCCCACGCTTGGCCGGTTCTACGGGCTCGCTACCGGGCGCTGGCGTTTCTGAACCTTCGGGGGCGATGTCGAGAACGGAATCTGGCGTGTCGACAGCGACGATGTAGATCGGTTCGACGGCTCGCACCATGCCCAGCTGGCGGGCTCGTTCGGTGATGGCCGTCGGCGACGACGCCTCGACGACGTCACGTTCGAGCCGAGCTCGCTCTTTGCGAGCCTCAGCGACTTCGGTGCGCAGTTGGTCGAGCTCATGCTGACCTTCAACAAGACGAGCTTGGGCGTACGCAACAACAAACATGCCGGCGATGAGCACAGCCATGCTGAGCGCGACGATGCGACGGCGCCTGGTCTTTGCCTGGGCGATCCGAGGGTCAACCAGGCGAAGGTTTGGACGTGCAGCTTTGTCGGACTTCGATCGTTCTGACCTGGTGCGCTCTGGGCGTAACTGCCGAGCGGTGGCACGGCTCATGCGGCCACCGCCGTTCGCTCGATGCCTCGCAAGCGAGCGCTTGCTGCACGACGATTGCGAGCAATCTCGTCGTCACCTGGACGGCGAGAGAGCGGGCGCAGCACGGTGAACTCGGGTTCGGTGGCGGGTACCGGGATCCCGGGCGGAATGTCCACGGTGCTGCGCCCGCGAAAGACGTCTTTGACGATTCGGTCTTCACCACTGTGATAGGTGAGGACCAGTCCACGACCGCCGATCGCGAGGGCGTCGACCGCCGCTTCGAGTGTCGGTCGCAGAATGGTCAGTTCGTCATTGACGTGAATTCGCAGGGCTTGAAAGGTTCGCTTTGCCGGATGCCCGCCCTTGCGACGGGCGGCGGCAGGAATCGAGGCCACGACGGTCTCGGAGAGCTCCGTTGTTGACGAGAACGGGCGTTGAGCAACGATCGCTCTGGCAATGCGGGTTGCGAATCGCTCGTCACCGTTGCGACGCAAGATCGTTGCCAGCTCACGCTCGTCTGCGTTGTTGACAACATCGGCTGCGCTGAGCGGAGCGTCGGTATCCATCCGCATGTCGAGCGGGCCGTCTTGGCGAAAGCTGAAGCCACGCTCGGCCCGGTCGAGCTGTGGTGAGCTCACACCGAGATCAAACAGGAAGCCGCTTAGGCGTTCGACACCGGCGGCTCGGAGCAGCTCGGGTAGCTGGTCGAATCGGGCCCGTTCGAGGCGAGTGCGCCCCGGACGGGCAGCCTCGAGGGCAGCCAGTTGTGCTGTTGCGGCAGAAAGTGCGTCGGCATCGCGGTCGATGCCAAGGAGGTCAAGCCCCGGGTTGGCGCTCAGGATCGCGAGCGCGTGACCGGCACCGCCAAGTGTGGCGTCAACGAAAACGCCGGGCGGAACCTCGCTGAGCAAGGCGACGATCTCTGCTTCCATGACGGGCGTGTGCTCGAAGGCTTCAGCGCCGGGCGATGGACTGGCAGAGGTAGATGAGGTTTCAAGAGAGCGCGGGTCGTCAGACATGTGTCGGTCTGCGGCACATCCGGTCTCGAACCGGTCATCGGTAGCCCCCCGGGGAACGGGCGTGCGCCAGGATTTATCCCCTGATACGCACTAGAGGGGTAGCGGGCGGAGTTGTGGGGCAGAAGCACCCTTCTCCATTACCCGGAAGGCAACCGATGAACGAGTCGTGTATGGGTTCCGCCGCTCTCCTTTCGTGGTGAGGTCCAGTGACAAGTTCAGATGATTTGTCGGAGCGGCGTGAGCTAGCTGAGTTCGTTAGAGACCCAATCGATTGATGACCTCGGCGAGTTCTTCGCCAACGTCGTCGCTTTGATCGAGGTCGTATTTGTCCTTAGGCCAAATCTCGACCCGATCGAACAATCCGCTGATGACTACCTGGGGCCCAAACTCGAGTTCATCGAGCAAGGTCCGAGGAAGCGTGATCCGTCCCGCTGAGTCGAGCTTCACTTCGTTCACGTTTGTCATGAACTTCCTGAAGATCTGATTCGAGATCAGGCCTTGGTCACGCTGCTCTTTCCATTTGCGAGCAACGTCATCAAAACCCTCCTCACTCCACAGCCCAATACAGCTGTCGAGGCGGGTCACATATCCGCGTGCGGCCACTGAGGCCCGGTAGGGAGCGGGCAGCACAACTCGACCTTTGGCGTCGAGTGAATGTTCATGCTGTCCGACAAACACCGTTGCGGCTCCGACTGTCAAGAAACGTTCGTGTGGGAAACGGTCCGACTTCGATCTGGGTGGGTGTGACCCCGTCCTGACCTTAGCTGGGCTGTTCCCCCACTGCTCAACACTTTATGACACTTTGCCCCACTTGGCAATCATTCCGAGACATTCCGCGCGCACTCAACCACGCCAAGTGGGGAACATCCGTTCGCTTTCGGGAGGGCGGCAACGCGGTGACCTGGGAGAACACAAGCCGCGGTCAGGTACGCGCGACCCGTGAGAAATTTGAGAAAAGTCACCCACCGAATTGGGGGTCGCCGTTTGCCCGTCATGTGTGAGCCGTGATGTGCGAGACCGTCATCAGCGACAGCGCATCCCGACCAGGGGCTAAGAGACAATCAGTACCCTGAGCTGGTGGACGACCAGCCCTCGTGGGTCATCGAGCGCTCGACCGGGCCAGCGCAGCCGTTGCACGGTCGTGATCTGCGAGATCTCACGGCACCAACGGCGCTCGTCCACCGGGTGACTGCACCGGCAGTCGTCCTCGGCAGCCGGCAAACGCACGATGTGCTCAACACGGAGTTCCTCGAGCCGCCCATAGAGATCGCCACCCGTCGAAGCGGTGGCGGGCTTGTGGTGCTCGAGCCAGAGGCGTCGGTGTGGATCGACCTCGTGCTCCCCCGCACGCATCGTCTGTGGGACGACGATGTGAATCGATCGTTCCTGTGGGTTGGCGAACTGTGGAAGACCGCTCTGGCCGAC
>CALLGK010000067.1 GCA_938009905.1 uncultured Acidimicrobiales bacterium
GCGGCCATCAATGCCCGCGTACCGCAGAACGTCGACACGAGATTGTCGATACGGGCCGAAGCCAGCATGTCGGCGTCTCGGCCAACCACAGCCGGGGGCTGTACATCAAACGTCATCACGTCCCACGACATGATGTCGTCGACCGCGACGCCAGATTGTTCGGCCAAGTAGTTACGGAAGGCGTCTGGATCATCCTCGCCGACGGCCCACAGCGGAACGAGATGGCGCTGAGGGTCGAGGTTGAGGCCCTTCTCGCGAATTTCGCGGTGCAGGTGAATCGCCAATTGCGGAATGCGCAAGATGGGACGGTCATCCATCATCAGCACCTCGTCACCGGTGCTCGTAGTGATACGGCCAGCCAGGCCGAGATCGCGATCAAGCCACGAGTTGAGCAGTACGCCGCCGTAGATCTCGACACCAAGTTGGGCGAAGCCGCCAGAGGTCGTTTGTGCGTTTGCTCTGATCCGAAGATTGGGCGAGTCAGTGTGTGCCCCCACGATCCCGAACGAGGCAGACGGAGCGACGGCCTGCACCCAGGCCACCAAGGCACCACCGTCGGCAACCATGTAGGAGCCAGCGCTACTAGGAAACGGTGCGGCGAGGTCGATCTCGGTGAACCCGGAGCTAGCGAGTAACTCACGGGCTCGGGCCACGGCGTGATACGGCGTTGGGGAGACCTGCAGGTCATCCAGCATGTGCTGCGTGCTCGCAGAGGGGGGCTGCGTGCTTGCAGAGGGGATTTGTGTTCCAGTCACGCTTCGACAGTAATGCCTCTACGGCACTAGGTTCGCCTTCGCCGCCCAGGGGTCGCCAGCACAGCTCGCTCGCTGACAGCCCCACCTCAACGACAACCCCATCTCAATAAGAGATCGAGTTTGGCGTTGACCCCACTCGCGCAGATAGGGTCGCCCTTCACAGCTATGTGCTGGGCCAACGCTGTCCCCGCGATCTCGAAAACCCGGAGAAGACATGCGTCGAATGCCCCACGCCCAAGGCCTCTATGACCCCGCGAACGAACATGACGCGTGTGGTGTCAGCTTCGTGGCGAATATGTACGGGCAGGCATCGCACAAACTGGTGCAGCGAGGGCTCGAGGCCCTCACGTGCATGCAGCATCGAGGCGCAACCAATGCCGAGCCCAACACTGGCGACGGTGCGGGCATTCTCACGCAGGTTCCGCATCGGCTCTATCAGGACCTGATCGACGGCCTCCCAGAAGCTGGCGAGTACGCGACCGGCATCGGGTTCTTGCCAAACGACGACGACGCAAAGGCTGCGGTAAAGGCCGCGATTGAAAAGATCGTCGCCGACGAGGGACTTCGCACCATCGGTTGGCGCACCGTGCCCGTGATGCCAGCTGATCTCGGCGACCAGGCTCGCGGCGTTATGCCTGCCTTCGAGCAGCTCTTCATGGCCGCTAACGACAGCCGCACCGGCATCGAGCTCGACCGTGAGGCCTACATCGTCCGTAAGCGGATCGAACACGAGGTACCAGCCCAGCTGGGCCACGACGTGTATTTCCCGAGCCTGTCGAGCCGCACCGTCGTCTACAAGGGCATGCTCACAACGCCGCAGCTGTCTGCCTTCTTCCCCGACTTGCTCGACAGCCGTTTTGAGAGCGCACTCGCCCTCGTCCACTCACGGTTCTCGACCAACACGTTCCCGTCGTGGCCACTGGCTCACCCGTATCGTTTCGTGGCACACAACGGCGAAATCAACACCGTGATGGGCAACCGCAACTGGATGCGAGCCCGCGAAGCAATGCTCGGTGCGTCCCACTGGGGCGATCGCATCGAAAAGCTGTTCCCGATCTGCACCCCGCTCGCGTCTGATACCGCAAGCTTCGATGAGGCGCTCGAGTTGCTTCACCTCGGCGGCTACGACCTCCCGCACGCCGTCCTCATGATGATTCCTGAGGCGTGGGAAAAGAACCGCACCATGAACGACGAGGAGCGCGACTTCTACCGCTTCCACGCCGCTCTCATGGAGCCGTGGGACGGCCCGGCATCAGTGGCCTTTACCGACGGCACCGTCATCGGCGCCGTGCTCGACCGCAACGGCCTACGCCCCAGCCGCTACTGGGTCACAGATGACGGACTCGTCGTGATGGCCTCTGAAGTAGGCGTGATCGACGTGCCACAGTCGTCCATCGTCGAAAAGGGCCGCCTCGAACCCGGCCGCATGTTCTTGGTCGACACCGCGCAGGGTCGCATCGTGGCCGACGACGAAATCAAACAAACACTTGCGCAGTCGAAGCCCTACGGCGAGTGGCTCAAGAACGTCATCAACCTTGGCGATCTCCCCGTACGGCCCGTGTCGCATCCGGTGCACGACCACCTGATGCCACAGCTGGTCGCCAACGGCTTCACCGAAGAAGAGCTCGACCTACTTGTTGAGCCAATGGTGTTGAGCGGTGCCGAGGCCATCGGCTCGATGGGAACCGACACGCCACTGGCGGTGTTGTCGAGTCGTCCCCGCCAGCTCTACGACTACTTCAACCAACTGTTTGCCCAGGTCACAAACCCACCGCTCGACGCCATCCGCGAAGAACTGGTGACCTCCGCTGCGTCAACGCTCGGGCCGGAAGCCAACATTCTCGAGCCCGGCCCAGACAGCTGTCACCAGATCGCCTTGCCGTATCCGGTTATTACCCGCCACGAGCTCACGCAGATCATTCACGCCAACGACGAGGGCGACTTCCCGCAGCTGTCATCGGCAGTCATCAGGGGTCGCTACCCGGTTGCAGAGGGCGGCGACGGGCTTCGTCGAGCGCTTGAAGACATCCGCCAGCAAGCATCAGATGCCATCGCGTCCGGAGCCTCAATCATCGTCTTGAGCAACCGCGACGCCACCGCAGACCTGGCCCCAATCCCGTCTCTGCTTCTCACCGGTGCCGTTCACCATCACCTGGTTCGCGAAAAGACCCGAACCCGGGCCGGTCTCATCATCGACTCCTCTGACGCTCGCGAGGTGCATCACTTTGCGCTGCTCCTCGGCTACGGAGCAGCTGCCATCTGCCCATCGGTCGTGATGGAAGCCATCGAAGACCGCATTGCGTGGGATCGATCGGCCGGCGACATTCACACCGCACGCGAGAACTACCTGCGAGCGGCCTCAAAGGGTGTCGTCAAGGTGATGTCGAAGATGGGCATTTCGACCGTGGCCTCCTACACCGGAGCTCAGATCTTCGAGGCCGTTGGCCTCAGCCACGAGCTCGTCGACGAGTACTTCACCGGCACCACCTCAAAGCTCGGCGGCATCACGCTGAACGAGCTGGCTGAAGAGTGCCGTCAACGCCATCTGCGGGCCTTCCCCGACCGTCCAGAGCAGGTGTCACACCGCAAGCTCGACTTCGGCGGCGAATACCAGTGGCGTCGGGAAGGGGAGTTCCACCTCTTCAATCCAGACACCGTCTTCAAGCTGCAGCACGCCACCCGCACCAAGCGCTACGAGGTCTTCAAGGAGTACACGACGCTCGTTGACGACCAGGCAGAACAGATGGCGACGCTGCGTGGCCTGTTCAAGCTCAGCTCTGATCGCGAACCCATTCCGCTCGACGAGGTCGAATCGATCTCCGAGATCGTGAAGCGATTCGCCACCGGCGCCATGAGCTACGGATCGATCTCGGCCGAAGCCCACGAGACACTCGCGATCGCCATGAACCGGTTGGGCGGAAAGTCCAACACCGGTGAGGGCGGCGAAGACCCTGAGCGCTTTCTCACCCTCGAAAACGGCGACTCCAAGCGCTCGTCGATCAAGCAGGTGGCTTCTGGCCGCTTCGGTGTCACCTCTGAGTACCTAACCAACTCAGACGACATCCAGATCAAGATGGCCCAGGGCGCAAAGCCTGGCGAGGGCGGACAGCTCCCGGGCCGAAAGGTCTGGCCCTGGATTGCGAAGACTCGGCACTCAACGCCCGGCGTCGGACTGATCTCGCCTCCTCCTCATCACGACATCTACTCAATTGAGGATCTGGCCCAGCTCATCCACGACCTCAAAAACGCAAACCCAGACGCCCGTGTGCACGTCAAGCTCGTGTCTGAGGTTGGAGTTGGCACCGTGGCTGCTGGCGTGTCGAAGGCCAAGGCTGACGTTGTGCTCATTTCGGGCAACGACGGCGGCACCGGCGCATCACCGCTCACCTCGCTCAAGCACGCGGGTGGGCCGTGGGAGCTCGGCTTGGCCGAAACCCAGCAGACCCTGCTACTCAACGACCTTCGCGATCGCATCGTGGTGCAGGTCGATGGCCAGATCAAGACAGGCCGAGACGTCATCATCGCCGCCCTACTTGGTGGCGAAGAATTCGGCTTTGCCACGGCGCCGCTGGTGGTGTCTGGCTGCGTGATGATGCGGGTGTGTCACCTCGACACGTGCCCCGTTGGCGTCGCAACCCAGAACCCTGAGCTGCGAGCCAAGTTTTCTGGCAAGCCGGAGTTCGTCGAAACGTTCTTCGAATACATCGCAGAAGAAGTCAGGGAGTACCTGGCCGAGATGGGATACCGCAGCATCGACGAGATCGTTGGTCGGGCTGAGATTCTCGACACGGCTGCCGCCATCGACCACTGGAAGGCGTCCGGTCTCGACTTGTCACCGGTGCTCCACGTTCCTGAGTTGCCAGAGGGTGCCTCTCGCATCAACACCGTTCCGCAAGACCACGGCCTCGCCAATGCGCTTGATCAGACACTGATTGCGCTGGCGCAGCCCGCCCTTGAAGACGGCACGCCAGTGCAGATCCATCGCCAGATCCGAAACGTCAACCGCACCGTTGGCACGCTGCTGGGCCACGAGCTCACAAAGCGCCACGGCGGCGACGGCCTGCCAGACAACACCATCGACATCAACCTCACAGGCTCTGCTGGCAACAGCTTTGGTGCCTTTGTGCCAAAGGGCATCACGTTGCGCCTCGAAGGCGACTCGAACGACTACGTCGGCAAGGGCCTCTCTGGCGGTCGGGTGATTGTTCGTCCGACCGCGGACGCTGGGTTCGTTCCGGAAGACAACGTGATCGCCGGCAATGTGATTCTCTACGGAGCAACGAGCGGCGAGGCCTACTTACGAGGCCAAGTGGGTGAGCGTTTCTGTGTCCGCAACTCGGGCGCAACTGCCGTTGTCGAAGGTGTTGGCGACCACGGATGTGAGTACATGACCGGCGGACGAGCCGTGGTTCTCGGATCGACGGGACGGAACTTTGCCGCCGGTATGTCTGGCGGCGTGGCTTATGTGTTCGACAAGGACGGCTCGTTCCCGGCGCTCGTGAACCGTGAGATGGTCGAACTCGAGCCGCTCAGCGCAGACGATCAAGCCGAACTCAAAGGCATCATCGAGATGCACGTCGCAGAGACGGGCTCAACGGTCGGTCAAGGCATTCTCGACAGTTGGGCTGGCGAGGTCGAACGCTTCGTCAAGATCATGCCCCGCGACTACAAGCGGGTCTTGATCGCGAAGGCTCACGCAGAAGAAAACGGCCTCGATCCGGTGCAAGCAATCATGGAGGCGTCCAATGGGTGATCCAAGAGGTTTCCTCAAGCACGACCGTCAGGTCTTCGAGCGGCGCCCTGTGCCGGTGCGCCTGAAGGACTGGAACGAGGTCTACGAACCGTTCGATGAGCATGATCTTCGTGATCAGGCCTCTCGATGCATGGATTGTGGCATTCCGTTCTGCAACAACGGATGCCCGCTCGGCAACCTCATTCCCGACTGGAACGATCTCGTGTATCGAGACAACTGGGAAGACGCCATCGAGCGGCTTCACGCCACCAACAACTTCCCAGAATTCACCGGGCGTCTGTGTCCTGCTCCCTGTGAGGGAGCGTGCGTTGCCGGTATTCACACCGAAGCCGTCACGATCAAGAACGTCGAAGTCTCGATCATCGAGCGGGCCTTCGCTGAGGGTTGGGTCAAGCCCGTCCTCGCGTCCAAAAAGACAGGAAAGCGGGTGGCCGTTGTGGGGTCTGGCCCCGCCGGGCTCGCGGTGGCCCAGCAGCTCACCAGGGCTGGGCACGACGTCACCGTGTTTGAACGGGCCGACAAGATCGGTGGCCTGCTTCGCTACGGAATCCCCGAATTCAAGATGGAAAAGAAGGTCCTTGATCGCCGGCTCGATCAGATGCGAGCCGAGGGCACAACCTTCAAGACCAACGCCTACATCGGCGGTCCAGAAGGCGATCCCACCTCAGTTGCCGTCTCGGATCTGCAAGAAGGCTTCGATTCGATCGTGCTGGCCGGTGGAGCAACCGCATGGCGAGATCTGCCAATACCGGGCCGCGAACTCGAAGGCATCTACCAGGCCATGGAGTTCCTCCCACCCGCAAACCGTGTTGCCAACAACGATCTCGACGAGCATCCGCTCTCTGCTGAGGGCAAGGCCGTCATCATCATTGGTGGTGGCGACACCGGCGCAGACTGCCTCGGCACCTCTCACCGCCAGAACGCAAAAAGCGTGCATCAGTTCGAGATCATGCCTCGTCCGCCGGACGAGCGGGCCGACTCAACCCCGTGGCCAACCTGGCCCCTGATGCACCGGGTGTCATCAGCCCACGAAGAGGGTGGCGAGCGGGTCTACTCGGTGAGCACAACCGAATTCCTCGGCGAAAACGGCAAGGTCACGAAGCTGGCAGGCCATGAAGTCGAATCGGTCATCGTCGATGGTCGCCCAAGCTTCGAAAAGGTCGAAGGCAGCGAATTCGAGATGGACGCCGACCTCGTGTTGCTCGCCATGGGCTTTGTTGGTCCAGAGAAGACAAGCGTCCTCGACCAACTTGGTGTCGACCTCGATGAGCGGGGCAACGTTGTGCGTAGCAGCGAGTGGGCGACGACAGTCGACAACGTCTTCGCCTGCGGCGACATGGGCCGTGGACAGAGCCTGATCGTGTGGGCGATTGCCGAAGGCCGGTCGTGTGCGGCTGCCGTTGACAAGGCGCTGATGGGAGAGACGCTTCTGCCTTCTCCAGTCAAGCCAACCGACCGCCCGCTCACATAGCGAAGGTCCTTCGACCCCTGTATGGGCCAAACCCCTCATTCGTGGGTGAACAACTTAGGTGGTTCTCGCACAGGGCCGATCTCTACGCCAACGGAGATCACTATGACGACCTTGCAGCCACCATCCACATTTTCAGATGCTCAGTCACCGGTAGCGGTTGCTGTTGGCGATCCGTCTCGGAAGACGGTGCCTCTCGGACAGGCTCTCGAAGGAGCGCGTCGTCGTGTGCAGTTCTCGCTTGAGGCTGCGGCCGGCCAACTCGGTATCGATGTTCGCGAACTTGGCCTGTACGAGTGTGGTCTTCGCACGCCACGCCCCGACGTCCTCAAGGCCATGGGTGAGCTCTACGGCGTCGACCCCAGCCGGCTCGACAGCCGTCCGTATCTCCCGAGAATCCCCCCTCGTATCGATCGAGCTGCGAAGACCCTCGAATTGGGTTGGATGTCGATCGACCTTGCGCCCGTCGATGAGCGACCAGACGAGGCAAACGAGTATCTCGTCCGGTCAATCGCCGGAAGCCTGCGGACCATGCGTGGCTTGGATGTCGGTCAACCCGTGTATCTGCGCCGCAGCGAGTTTCCGTTGCTGGCCACGTTGCTCGACACCGAAGACGACGAACTCGCTGTCCTCTTCATGAAGTATCTGTCGCTGGGCTACAACGAGGTTGACGAGCTGATTGACGGCATCGCCGGTTCGATCAGCAACGACTAACGCTGCGGCGACTACTTGCCGGGTGCTTCCTCAAGGAGCCCCTCGAGCAACAAGCGGTACAGCGATGAACATACGCGGAATGCGCTCTCACCGGTTTGGGTGATGACAGCCGCAACGCTTGTGTGACCGTCGAGCATCGAGAGGTAGCGCCACTCGTCTGAGGTGACGACCCGCTCGTCTGACTCGTCGGGAAGCCCGGAAGAGAGTTTGAAGATCACGTCGACAGACGGGATCCTGGTGGCAATCTGCTTCCAAATCTCGAGTCGCCGCTCTGCTTGCGCGACAAGATCCGCAACAGGCTCAGCAAAGTGCGAGCCCACGTTGTGTATCGGACCGTGCTCAACCTCAAAGGTGTGCTCGGACGGAACAACCAGTTCGAACAACGCGGTCAGGTTGTACTCGTGCAGGAGACGACTGAGCATGGCTTCTGCGCCTGGGTCGGCAGCGACGAGGCTTGCACCGACATTTGTTTGCTCGTCGAGCATCCGTCGAATCTGCGTTTCTGGTACGGCGCCGTTTCCGTACAGGACTGACTCGAGCGGCGGACTTGCCTCGTTTGCTGCGAGATAGATCGCACCATTCTCGAACCAAATTTGGCTGCCGTTGCTCACTCGGAGCACGCCAGTGAGCAGCTCTGCAGCGAGCTGTTCAAGCAGCCGGCCAAGCGGCATTTCGGACAAAGAACCGTTCATGGTCGCACCTTGTGACTCCACGGCTCGAAACGGTACCTCAAGGTTGGGCCCTAGCCGCCGATGGAGACGAGAGATCACCTCCCGTAGTGAGAAGGGCCATGTTCCAAAACCTAAGTTTGCGTGCAAAATTGATCGCCATCGCAGTGCCTCCCCTTGTGGTGTTGGCATGCGTGGCGCTCTACGGACTCCTGCTAAGCCTGAACGGCGCACAGGAAAATCTCGTGGGCGACGTCCGGACGCTGAGCATCATTGCGCTCGCCGGACTCATCCTGACGACGATTGTTGGCGTCATGGTGTTCCGCACCGTCGTTGACCCCGTCGACGAGATCACGGCGGCGACCCGAGACCTCGCAGACAACCGTCTGCCTCGTCTGGTCGATGCCCTCCGTACCAACAACGCGGCGGAGACCAACTTCGCACCGATCGCGTTTGAGCAGAACGATGAGCTTGGCGACCTCGCCAATGCCCTCAACGATGTCCAGAAGGCTGCGACCAACGTCGCCGTCGAGCAGCAGGGTCTCATCCGCAAGGGTGTGAGCGAGATCGTGATCAACATGGCTCGCCGTAACCAGACCCTGCTCGATCGTCAGATCGAATACATCGACACGCTCGAGTCAGCTGAGGAAGATCCGGAGCGCCTGGAACAGCTCTTCGGTCTTGACCACCTGGCAACCCGCATGCGTCGCAACGCCGAGAGCCTTCTCGTGCTTGCCGGTGCAGAGTCGGCTCGCCGTCGTGGTGGACCGGTTGCGGTCGCTGACGTGCTGCGCGTCGCTATGTCGGAGATCGAGGACTACCGCCACGTGCAGCTCCACGCCGTGGAAGAGTGCGACATCGCAGCGGCCAGCGCCGTTGATCTCGCACACCTCCTCTCAGAACTCATGGAGAACTCAACGCAGTTCTCGCCGCCTGATGCCCCCGTCGAAGTCAGCGGAACCACGCACCCCGATGGTTCGTACCTGATCTCGATTGTTGACCACGGCATCGGCATGAACGACGAGCAGCTCCTTGCTGCCAACCAGACCATCGCCAACCCACCGGAGCTCGGACTCAACCTCAGCCGCTCACTCGGCTTCATCGTGGTTGGTCGTCTCGCGCAGCGTCTCGACGTTCGCATTGAACTCGTCCAGACCACCGGCGGTGGCGTCACCGCAATCATCGAGGTGCCCCAGACGGCTCTCAACGCTGGCAGCGCCGGTGCAGAGATGCCAAGCATGGACGCCGCTCCTGCAGGTCATGAGGGTGCAGCCGCCATGGGCGCCGCAACCCTCGAAGCTCCTGCTCCTCAGATGGATGCGCCAGAGATGGCCCCGCCAGCAGCCATGGCTTCGCCTGGCACGCCAGTGGTCAACGAACCTGCTCCGTCGCTCGACGAAAACCCGTTTGGTGCACCAGACCTTGGTGCCGAAGAAGAGGCCTGGACGCCACCAGCGATTCCTGAGCGCGGCGCCAATCCTTTTGGCGGTGCTCCCGCCCCAGAGATGCCCGTTGCCGATGGCAGCGACGCACTGGCCAAACTCCAGGGTCTCAGCCCGGACGCCCCAGCAGCCCCTGAGATGCCATCGTTCGATGCACCAGCCGCTCCTGAGATGCCATCGTTCGACGCACCAGAGGCCCCAGCCGCTCCCGAGATGCCAGCATTCGACGCTGGAGCTCCTGCCTTTGGCGATGCTCCGGCATTCGAAGAGGCAGCTCCATCATTCGACATGCCCGAGCGAGGCCAGCCATTTGAGCAGGTCCAGCCCGGTCCGGCTCCGGCCAAGCTTGAAGAGGCCATCCCAACGGGCGACGCGTTCGACCAGGGCATGGACAACCTCCTCGGCGACGGCCCAGGCCGCACGTCGACCGGTCTCGTCAAGCGAGACCGCAGCCAGTCATCGGCCCCGCAGAGCGAAGGCCGTGCCATTCCTGATCCATCACAAAAGGCAGCAGCTGCCAGCTCACGCTCGCCTGAAGAGATTCGATCAATGCTCGCCCGTTACCGCGAAGGCCTGAAGGGCCGTCCGCTTGAGGGTCTCGCCCAAGAGGCCCCCGATACATCTACTGAAACCAATCCCTTTGGAGACCACGCATGACCGCCATGAGCACCCAGGCCAGCAACGTTAACTGGCTTGTCAACAACTTTGTCGAGCGAGTGCCCGGCGCTAACGACGCTGTGGTTGTCTCCTCAGACGGCCTTCCTATCGCTGCCTCAAGCGGCCTCGATCGTGACTCTGTCGATCGCTTCGCTGCCGTTTCTTCTGGCCTGATCGGTCTCGCCTATGGCGCTGCTGGTCGGTTCGGCGGAGGTGCGGTGACCGAGGTCATCGTCGAGATGGAGAACGCCTTTCTGTTCGTCACCGGCATCAGCGATGGTTCGCTCCTCGCCGTGATGGCTAGCAACGCCTGCGACGTCGGCCTCGTGGCCTACGAGATGGCTGTGCTGGTCGAAAAGACCGGTGCAGTGCTGACCCCAGAACTGCGCGCTGAGCTTCAAGCCGCACTTCCGGCCTGATCGGCTGCTTGACCGGGTCTGCCGCAGCGTCGACCTGGCCTATTCCACTTGACGACCAACAACCCCACGACGCTTGAGAGCTCACCGATGACCGAATCCAACGACGACAGCTTCCGGTCCTTCCGGGTTCGTCCTTACCTCCTCACCGGAGGTCGGACACGTGCCGCTGTCGACCTACCGCTTGAAGCGCTGGTCCGGACAACGGAGTCCGGACACGCATCGCTTGCGACCCAGTCACGGGAACGGCACCAGATCATCACTCTGTGTGCAAGCCCGCAGTCTGTGGCCGAGATCTCGGCCCATCTGAAGATCCACCTTCAGGTAGCCCGAGTTTTGGTAGGCGACCTTGTCCAAGAAGGACACGTAGCCACGCACGTCGCATCAACCCAGTCGACGACAGACCGCCCCGACCTCCGCCTCCTCGAGCAGGTGCTCGATGGCCTCCAGTCTCTCTGAGGAACTGACCATGAACGCATCTGCAACCCCAATCCCCGTAAAGATCGTCGTCGCTGGCGGCTTCGCTGTCGGCAAGAGCACGTTCGTTGGCTCGATCTCCGACATTGACCCGCTCACCACCGAAGCGGCGATGACCAAAGCCAGTGAGGAAGTCGACGATCTCGGCGACGCCACCGGCAAGAAGTCAACCACTGTGGCCATGGACTTTGGTCGTGTGGCTCTGAGCCAGGAACTCGTGCTGTACCTCTTCGGTACGCCGGGCCAGGACCGCTTCCACTTCATGTGGGACGAGCTCGTCCGTGGTGCTATCGGCGCCGTGGTGCTCGTTGACACCGGTCGTCTCGAGCACTGCTTTCCGGCAATCGACTACATGGAGCGCGCTGGCGTGCCATTCGTTGTCGCTGTCAACGCCTTCGACGGTGTGCTTCGTCACCACCCAGAAGACGTCCGTGAAGCGCTCGACATCCCCGAGCACATCCCGGTTCTCGTTACCGATGCTCGCCACCGTGCTGCGGTGCGCGACACCCTCGTTGGCCTCGTGCGTCACGCCATGAGCGTGGCGGCCACGAACGCCTAAGGAGGTGCGCCGATAGGTGCACCGACCAATGTGATGGTTTTGTTCTCCTTCGCCGACGGAGGAGGCGAACCAACAACCCTTGGAAGCGACTCGATCCGCCCCTACGGACTAAGTTCGCCGGGTGGCACAAGACGCTCCCGGCACAACCCGCAAACTCGGCTCGTTGAGTCGCTCGATTGCGGGAAAGACTGCAATTGTGACTGGTGCCAGCTCCGGAATGGGGCTGGCACTGTCGCGTTTGCTGATCGATGAAGGGGCCAGGGTCGGACTCCTCGATCTGACCCCTGACGGCATCAACGAGCTTGCCGCCGAGATCGCAGACGCTGGTGGCGAGGCCATCGCCGTACCGACCGACGTGTCAAACCAGGGCGCGGTTGAGGCGGCCGTTGCTCAGGTACGAGAGGCGTTCGGCCCGATCGACTTGCTCGTCAACAACGCCGGCGTGAGCATGCCCGGGCCAATCGACAGCAACGACGATGACTATCAGTCGGCGTGGGCTCGAACGTTCGACGTGAACCTGACCGCCCACACCCTGACCATCCGTGCTTGCCTCGAGGATCTGGCCCGTGACGGCGAGGGGCGCATCGTCAACGTGGCGTCGACGGAGGGCCTCGGCGCAACGCCAGGCATCAGCGCATACACCGCCTCAAAGCACGGCGTGATTGGCCTCACCAAGAGTCTGGCTGTCGAACTGGGTCGGCGGGGCGTGACGGTCAACGCGGTGTGCCCCGGCCCAATCCGTACCGGCATGACAGCGGAGATTCCCGACGAGCACAAAGACAAGTTTGCTCGGCGTCGCGTGCCGATCGGGCGCTACGGCGCGCCAGAGGAAGTGGCCCACGGGATGCTCAACTTCTTGCTGCCCGCATCGTCCTATATGAACGGCGCTGTGCTCGTGGTTGATGGCGGCATGATGGCGCAAAATGTCTGAGACGCCAGCGGGCGACAGTTCCAACGACGCAGGTTCTGATGAAGACGCCTCCAGCGAGGACGGTCCCATCGATCTGCTGAAGGGTCTCGCTACGACCCGGGCGATTCGCCGCTACCGAGAAGCCCCGATTCCCGAAGACGACCTTGCCGCCATCCTGTTTGCAGCCACCAGGGCGCCGACCGGCTCGAACCGTCAGAACTTTCGCTTTCTTGTCCTTCGGGACGGCCCCGTTGCTCGCGAGGCAAAGGCGTTGCTCGGCAAGAGCTTTCGTTCCGGGTGGAATGCCAAACGGCAGACCGACGGCTATGGCCGGGGCTCAGGCGCCATCGGCAACAGTCCGAAGGCCCGCATGGCCATGACGATGCAGCACTTCGTCGACAACTTCGAACTGACGCCGGTCGTGGCCATTCCTTGCTTGCGGGTTCGCCACAACTCGCTCATCGATGGAGCGTCGGTGTATCCGGCGTGTCAGAATCTGCTGTTGGCAGCCCGAGGTCTGGGTTACGGGGGAGTGCTCACCGGTTGGCATGCCCCAGTCGAAGCCGAACTCCGCGAACTGTGCGGTATCCCAGACGACTTCGAGATCGCGGCAACGATTCCGCTTGGTCGGCCACAAGGCCGGCACGGCCCGGTTCGCAGACGTCCATTGTCCGAACTCGTTTACGACGACACGTGGGAAGGCGAAGCAGCCTGGGCCATCGACCCAGAAGGCACCCGCTTCACCCAGGCCGGCCCTCGCTAAGCCAGAGCGACGAGAGGGCTAGGGGTCTGGAACGGCTACGGCTGAACATGCAACGGCTCCGTTCCTGACCTCTAGACCGGCACGAACTAGAAAGGCGCGGCGCCGAGGAAGTCGAGGCCTTTTTCGACGAAGGCGAACGCTTTCGGTAGGCCGAAGTGGTCGACGCCTTTCAGCGTCATGGCTTCGCCATTTGGGATGGCCTCCGCGAGCGGTTCTGCCGGTCCGGCAAAGTCTTGGTCTCCGAGGATCACGAGCACGGGACTGGTGATTCGAGCCAGGTCTTCTGGGTCGAGTCGCGGCTGATTGCGTTGGATGAACGCGGCGAGCGCCTTCGGGTCGTTGCCGTCGCCTTCTGCCATTGCTTTGAAGTGGCCGCCAACGACGTCATCGTCGCCCGCTCGTCCTTCGAGGGCATCGAGGATCGGATTGCCTTCGCGCTTCTGGAACATTCGTCCGCCCATGCCGCCCACGACGATCTTGCCGAATCGGTCTGGGTACGTAGCGGCGAGCCACAACACGACTCGAGCGCCGGCTGAATAGCCGACCGCATCGATCGTGGCTCCGTCTGGCACTGCCGCGAAGATCAAACCCTCAACGTCGTCGTAGGCCTCGACGTCGTGGGGCTTTGGAGCGTCGCCGTGTCCGAGCAGGTCGGGAGCAATGACGTCACGACCAGCTTCGGTGAGGAGGTCGATCCAGCCTGGCTCCTGCCAGGTGCGCTTCGCCGATGTGGTGAAGCCGTGAACGAGCAGAACGGGATTGCCGCTCATGCCGACCGCAGCTCAGTGACGTTGTCGGTTTCGACCTCGGTGCTGGCGTCGTCGTCAGGATCGGTGGACCGGGCTACCGACGCTGCGCTTGATCGAATGGCGATGATGTCGGCCGTGCGGTAACTGGCTACTCGACTCGACCACGAGTCGATGGTTTCTCGTCCCTCAGCAAGCGCAAAGAAAGTCGTCATCGAACCCTCCTGCTTGTAGGCATCGGCACCGGGGATCAGCTCGGTGGTCTGGTCGGTCAGGGACACAGTGAAACGGGCCATGTCTTGAACCTACGACGAGTCGGCTGTGAGGTGATAGTGGGCCAACCATGTGAATTTCGAATTGTTTCTGTGGCTTCCCTGTGGAAAACACGGCCTGCGTGGCCCGAACGTCTCCCAGAGGGAACCGCTGCGAAAAAATCGTCAGCCGGTGTTCGGTTTGATCCGATCACCGGCTGACGTAACCCCCGTTTGTCCCGGCAGGTCAAGCTGTGACACTCGACACACATCCGGTTGCCTCCAACGTACGCCGCTCAGACTGGCCATGTCAACAGGTCAAACGGGAAATTCTCCGACCCGCCGGTAACTTCTGAAGGTGTCAACTTCGGAGCCGCAGGCCATCCGTCCGGACGGTCTCGCCACCCCTCATCCTTCACGCTTCGACGTCGACGATCCCACGTATGAGTCGTGTATGGCCGCCCATCGT
>CALLGK010000068.1 GCA_938009905.1 uncultured Acidimicrobiales bacterium
GCCTCCACCTACCGCCAAACCGACATGCGCGGCGGTGCCAACGGTGGCCGCATTCGCCTCGAGCCTCAGGTGTCGTGGGAAGCCAACAAGCCAGCACAGCTTGGTCGAGTGCTCAGCGCACTCGAGGGTGTGCAGTCGAGCGTCGGCGTGTCGGTCTCGATGGCCGACCTCATCGTCCTCGGCGGCGTTGCCGCCGTTGAAGCTGCTGCCAAGGCTGCAGGTCACGACGTGTCGATCTCGGTCAGCACCGGTCGTGGCGATGCCACCCAAGAGCAGACCGACGTTGAGTCGTTCGCTTGGCTCGAGCCAAAGAACGATGGCTTCCGTAACGTTGTGGGTAAGGGCAGCAGCCACGTGGCAGAGCACACGCTCGTTGACCGGGCCCACCTGCTCAACCTCGGCGCACCAGCCATGACCGCCCTCGTTGGTGGTCTGCGTGTGCTTGGCGTGAGCAACGATGGCCACGGTGTGTGGACCGACAACGTCGGAACCCTCAGCAACGACTTCTTCGTCAACCTGATGGACATCGACAACAACTGGACCGCAGCAACCGGCGCCGAAGATGTCTTCGAAGCTGGCGACATGACCGGTACCCGCAACGATCTCGTGTTCGGCTCGAACTCGATCCTTCGTGCGATTGCCGATGTGTACGCAGCCGACGATGGCGAAGCCACCTTCGTCAATGCGTTCTGCGATGCCTTCGCTCAGGTGATGGATGCAGATCGTTTCGATCTGGCCTGATCAACCCGGTCTGATCGTTCTGACATGAACGATCTGGTCTGACAAGCAAAACGAGAAATGCCCCGCCGGGACATCCGGCGGGGCGTTTCCTGTTTTTGGCGGGGGCGCCAAATGTCGATGGTCCAAGAGTCGATGGCCTTGAGCTTCGGGAGGAGACCCCTCACTCTCCAACCCGAAGCTTCAAAGCAGAAGTACGTTGCGTGCGGCGCGTTAGCTAGGCCTTAGCGGGACTGGGCTCCTTCGCCGCCGAATGGGTCAACTCGCCTCTGTTTAGGCGGTTTTCAATCCGGTGAGATACTTTTCTGGCGTGCGTGATCAGCGACCGATGGTGCGACGAGATCGGTTGCTCCACGTGCTTGGTCAGCGCTTTTCGGCTCGACTCGTGGTTGTGCGGGCCGGAGCTGGCTTTGGAAAGTCGACGCTCTTGCGCCAGGCCATGGGCGAGAACGCGCTCGATCCGCGTGGGCTCGACGTCTATGTGCCGATGCCGATCGGCGGCACGAAGGCGCTCGATCTGCCAACGATGCTGTTTGGGGCTCTTGGCGGACCAGATGCCGTGGCTGACGATGCCAGCATGCGTCAGGTGATTGATGCCGTGTGGGCGCAGGCTCCCCGTGAGGTTGCGCTCATCATCGATGATCTACATCGGGTGGAAGACGATGGACGGGTATCGGCCGAACTCGAACACCTCCTTGACGCGCTGCCCGCGAATGGTCACCTGGTGTTGTCGAGTCGGCGCAATCCGCCCGTCCCATTTCGAGCAATGGTTGCGCGAGGCGAAGCAATCCTGGTTGAAGAGTCAGAGCTTCGGTTCGACCACGACGATCTTGTGTCGTTTGCCTCGCTCCGAGGCAGTGACGTAGCCAACCTTGGTGCCGACGGATGGCCAGCTCTGGCCGAGCTTCGAGCTTCGGCTGGCCTCGCCGCAGACAAGGAGTTCGTGGCGGAAGAGATCCTTGGTGCGATCGGGCCCGACCAGCTCCGAGCGCTCCAGCGCCTTGTGCTTCACGGACGGTTCGACGACGAGTTGGTTGTTCGTTGTACGGGCTACAACGGTCGGGCCGCAGACCTGGCCGCACACCTACCGCTCACGAGCTTCGACGGATCGTCGTACCTTCTCCACGACCTCTGGCCCACGATGCTTCCGGCTCTGCCACCGGCAGAGGAGGTTGTCGCCTGCGTCGAGCTCGCCACTGCCCTCGAGCATCGTGAAGACCTGGCGTCTGCTGTCGAGCTTTTCGTGCGGGCAGAACGATGGGACGACATCAATCGGATCCTGCTTCAGCTCGCTCGAGACTTCGCGGCCCACTACGGGCTGTCGATCCGCCGTCGCGTCTTGTCGGTATTGCCACACGCGCTGGCGAATACGGCTGCCGCACGCGTTGTGGCGGCTGATCTTCTGTTTCTTCCGTCGCCACCGACCGCCAGACACGCGCTGCAAGACGCCGCGGCAGTCGCCGAACGGGAAGGCAACGGCGAGCTCGAAGCGCTCGCCGTGTTCCGGCTTGCAGAGCTGGCGTTCCGGGCAGCGGAAACCGATGAGCTGCAACGGCACATTGACCGCCTGCTTGAGCTGGCCGAACACGATCGTGCCATTGCGTCCCTGGCTCGCTTGGCTCGAATCTGGCAGTGGATGTCGTCTGATCGTCTCGACGAGGCGATCGAGTTTCTGTCGGTCGAATCGTCCGATTACGCACCAACGCGGGCCTACGAAGACTTCTACCGAGTCGCCCTGTTCACACACATGGGCCATGCCGCCTCGACGGTAGAGGGTGGTGCCGAGGTCATCGCTCGGTTGCCGGGCCGGCTAGCGGCTCGAGCTGCTGGCAGTCGCTTCATTGCGCTGTTCCAAGCCGGGCAACTCACCGCCGAGCAGCTCACAAGCGTGACCGAACTCGTGGGCCGGATCGCGTCGACCGAAGACAGCCAGCTGTTCGTCGAGGGCGCATGCACGGTCGTGCTATTTCAACTGGCCATCGGCGATGTCGCGGTCGCCGATCGCCTTTTGGCCGAAGCGCAACGCCTCGCTGCTGTTGGTGAGCCTGGCGATTGGTCCGAACACATTGTGGCCATAGCGAAGGCGGCGCGTGCTCTCGTTGCAAACGATGAAGAGACGGCCCGCTCAATTCTGGAGGCCGCCATTCCGCCAGACGGGCCGTTCGCCGCCCTGTCACGGCACCTCTATCTCAATGTCCTTGCGATGGCCTTTTTCCTTGTCCCTCGTTCCCGCGAACACTTCGCGGCCACCGAGATGGGAGCCGAGGGTCAACGTGCGCTGGCCGTCGGACGAGCCTTGGTTGCGCTGCGGGACGAGGGTGATGCTCGCCTTGCCGCTGCACTCGATTGGAGTCAACCTCACCTGATTCGGCCCTGGGCTCTGGGCCCGCACCTTGCAGAATTGGCGGTGGCTGCTCTGAGCCAAGGCGTCGATGATGCAGAGGCCGTGATCCACGAGCTTCGACACGATCCCTACGTTGCCCTCGGCACGATCTCTGAACGAAGCAGCGGCGCGGTGGCCACGACGGCGAAGCGACTCCTGCGAACAACCCCGCGCCGTCCGACCGAGGTCACCTACATCAACGTCCTCGGGCCTCTCGTCATCTCGAACGAAGTTGGGGCCGCCAGTGGGCAGGCCGCACCGCGGCGGCGCACCATCGAATTGCTTGCGCTTCTGGTGTTGAACCCGCGAATGACTCGAGGCGAGATCTGCGTCGCCCTGTGGCCCGACTTTGATGAGCGAAAGGCCAGAAACAACCTTGGCGTCAACCTGACGTACCTGCGCCGGTTGCTCGAGCCTCATGCGGACCGAGGCGCAGAGTCCTGGCACATTGCGACGCAACGCGAGTCGGTGTCGCTCGTGCGATCAGCGTTCCTTGATATCGACTGCGATGGCTTTGTGGCTGCCTTGGCGTCAGCTCGGCGGGCCGATGCTGCGAGCCTGCCAGGAACGGCCCTCGAGGAGTACATGCGAGCAACGGCGCTGTTCCGTGGCGAGCTGTTCCCGGAGCTCATGGGCTCTGAGATTGGCGAAGTCGAACGCACGCGCTTCCGGCTCGACTTTGTAGCCGCAGCCACCCGCGCCGCCAGCCTTCTCACGGCGTCTGGTCGGCCCGATGAGGCTGTCGACCTGAGCCGGCGAGCCGTCGGGCTTGAACCGTTGGCCGAGGGCGCGTACGAGACGCTGATCCGAGCGCTTGATGCTGCCGGCCGCCCGCTCGACAGTGCTCGAGAGGAATGCCGGGCTCAGTTTGCTGCTGCCGGCTTGCCCGTGGGCCGATCACTCGCAGTGCTGCTCGACACTCCGCGCTGACGCCCGACGCTCCGTCTCCACAATGACCTAACGGGTTATTGCTGCCATTCAGCCGGTCACTCATGGTGGATTGATGCGCAAAGAACTCATGACGGTGTGCCGCGACTACGAGCAGTCGGCCGAGCGCCTGTGGGCCGTTGTTTCCGACATCGATCGCTACGCCGACCATGTCACCGGGCTCAAGGCGTCGCCCGTTTTGTCTGGCGATGGTGAGGGTGCAGTGCGGCAATGCAGGACGATCAAGGACGAGACGTGGAGCGAGACGGTCAGCCGCTGGGTCGATGGCGAGCTGTACGAGATCGAGGTGGATGCTTCGACGTATCCGTTTCCGTTGAGGCAGGTCTTTCGACGCTTCACCGGCACCTGGCGGGTTGAGCCACGCGGTGAAGGTTCGAAGGTCTGCATGACGTTCACCCCTGATGTTCGTGGCGGCTATGCGGTGTGGCCCCTCGTCGTGTTGGGAGCTCGCCAGACTCGACGCGACCTTGAGTACACGCTCGAAAGTTACGGCCGGGCCGCTGCGTCAGAAGACTGAACCCCTCAGGTCTCTGAGAATTCAACAGTTGCTCCGGCGGCGTTCACCTTGGTCGCGTAGCGTCGTCGTATCGCCCGCAAAAGTACATAGGAGCAAGTCATGGTGGATGACCTTGTAAGCAACCTGTCCGAGAACCGCCCGTTCGATGCCGTTGTGCAGACGAGGTTCTCTCGGCGGCACGCAATGGTGGGAGGCATGGCCACGGCCGCCGTTGCCTTCTTCGGTGGAACCCAAGCAGTCGGTGCGACCGCTGCTGGATCTGCGCCCGCGATGGGCAGGAGACCACTCATCGGGTTCTCGCCGATCGAACTTGGGTTTGGCCCCGAACCCGCGATCTCTGACGACTACGAGTTTCAGACGTTCTTGGCTTGGGGAGAACCCCTCGAGCCAGGGATGGGGCCGTTCACGTGGCCCATGACCTCAGCTGCCGAGCAAGAGAAACGAGTCGGCATCGGCCACGACGGCATGTGGTTCTTTGGCCAAGACGGTCACGGCATGTTGTGCGTGAATCACGAGTTCGGTCGCACCTCACACGTGCTCGGCAAGCCTGTTCCCGAATCGGAAGAGGACGTCCGCATCATGCAAGCGGCCCACGGAGTGACGGTCGCCCACGTTGTCCGACGAAAGGGCATCTGGAACATCGAGTGGAGTCCGAACAACCGCCGCATTCACGTGAACACACCCGTCGAGTTCAGCGGCCCAGTCGCTGGTTCTGCGTTGCTGCACAACGACGCAGGTAACGAGTATCAAGGCACGCTCAACAACTGCGCGAACGGCTACACCCCATGGGGCACGTACCTCACGTGCGAAGAGAACTTCAACGGCTACTTCGGCACCACAGACGAAACGTGGGAGCCAACACCAGAACAAGATCGCTACGGCTTCAACACGACCGGCTTCGGCTACGAGTGGTTCCAGTTCGACCCTCGGTTCGACCTCGCAGACGCTGGTCATGCCAACGAAGCCAATCGCTTTGGCTGGGTGGTAGAGATCGACCCCCGCAAGCCACACGTGAAGCCGACGAAGCGCACCGCCCTCGGTCG
>CALLGK010000069.1 GCA_938009905.1 uncultured Acidimicrobiales bacterium
GGGTTGACGCGGTCTCGACGATCGGGTCCATGTCGGCCATGTAGCCATACAGGTGGACGGGCATGATCGCCTTGGTCTGCGGTGTCACTGCATCCGCAATAAGGGCAGGGTCGATGTTGAAGTCGTCGCCGATGTCGACAAAGCGGGCCGATGCACCAGCTTCGAGAATGGCGTTAAGCGTTGCGACGAACGTAAACGGCGTGGTGATCACTTCGTCGCCCGGCCGCAGACCGAGGGCCTCGATGGCTACCACGAGGGCGGTCGTGCCGTTGTTTACGGCAATGGCGTGCTTCACGCCATGGATGGCTGCGAACTCGTCTTCGAGCCTCGTGACGTACTCGCCCTGTGCGAGCATGCCCGAACGCACCACTTCGAGCACAAGGTCTTCCGTAGACGGGTCGAGCTTCACCGCGGTGATCGGAATCATGTGGACTCTCCTGAGTCTTGTTTTGCCTGACACGCATCGCATGTCAGCGTCTCTGGCGCCTCGTCGTCCCTGCTCACGACAACTCCGCAGGTGCACACCCAGCCGCGGTGGCTGGCCGGCATTCCGGCAACGAGTTGATGCGGAGCAACGTCTTTGGTGACGGTGGCACCAGCCGCGACCATCGAATACTCACCCAGCGTCGTGCCGCACACGATGGTGGCGTTGGCCCCAACAGAGGCACCGTTCATGACCTGCGTGTTTGTGATCTTCCAGTCGGCGTTGAACGCACGAGGAACGAGGTCGTTCGTAAACGTCGCAGACGGGCCAACAAAGACCTCGTCGCCAATCGTGACGCCGTTGAAAACGCTCACGTTGTTTTGAATCTTGCAACGGGAGCCGACGACAACGCCGTCATCGATGTAGACGTTCTTGCCGAGGACGCAGTGTTCGCCAACCTGGCTACCCGACCGGACATGCGCGTGATGCCACACGCTGGTTCCGTCGCCGATCACGGCTCCGTCTTCAGCGATGGCAGTCTCGTGGACAAAGGGGCTCATTCAGTTCGTACCGCTGTCTTTCGTGATCCGGAGTCGCCACCACACACTCGCCGCATCCACTCGAACAGCACCTCTGGACTCATGTCGCTGGGCAGCTGGTCGGGGTCAAGGACGGGAACGCGGGCATGAGAGATCAGCGGGTGCTTAGGCCGATGATCGGCTTCGTCGTCGCTGAAGAGTTCTTCGTGCAGCTTCTCGCCCGGACGCAACCCGGTGATGGCAATGTCGATGTTTTCGCCCGACTGAGCAATGAGTCGACGAGCAATGTCGTAGATCCGCACCGGCTCGCCCATGTCGAGCACGAGCACCTCGCCAGGGTGGCTGATAGCGCCAGCTTGGATGACAAGTTGGACAGCTTCGGCCACTGTCATGAAGAAGCGGGTGACGTTCTTGTCGGTCACGGTGACGGGCCCGCCGGCCTTGATCTGCTCACGGAAGGCAACAAGCACGCTGCCTCGCGAGCCCAGCACGTTGCCAAAGCGCACCGAAAGGTACGTGCCGTCGGCTTTGGCGCCGATGTGAGCGGTGAGTCGCTCGGCGACTCGCTTGGAGTAGCCAAGCACGCTCGTGGGATTGGCAGCCTTGTCGGTCGAGACGTTGACGAAGACCTCGACCCCAACGCGTTGTGCAGCCTGCAACGTGTTGAGCGTGCCCATCACATTGGTCTTGAAGCCTTCAGCGGGGAACTGTTCGAGCAGCGGCAAGTGCTTCAGCGCAGCCGCGTGGAAGACGACCTCGGGGCGACGCTCTTCGAAGATTCGGTTGAGGGCGTCTGCGTCGCGCAGATTACAGAGCGCGGTGTTGGGCGTATCGAGCATGGCTCGGCCTGAGATCGACATCTCGACCGCGTGGAGGGCGCTTTCATCGCGATCGAGCATGATGAGTTCGGCGGGCTCGTAGCGCGACAGCTGGCGACACAACTCGCTGCCGATACTGCCACCAGCACCAGTGACCAACACACGGCGGCCCTGGACGTACCCAACGATCTCTTCGACGTTTGTATCAACCTGACGACGACCGAGAAGGTCAGCCTCAGTGAGGTTTCGAATACCGGCGACCGAGATCGACCCGTCGAGCATTTGCGCAACGGTGGGCAGCACCTTCACGCGCAGACCAATGGACGATGCTTGGTCTGCGATTTCGCCCATGAGGCCGGGATCTGGTTCGGGGAGTGCAACAAGAATTGCCGTGGCGCCGGAGCGCTCAGCGGCAGCCTTGAGCTCGCTGCGACCGCCAAGGACGGGAACGCCCTGAATCGAGAGGCGGCGTCTATTACGGCGATCGTCGATCAATCCGACCGGGACGTACACCGACCCCGTGTTGCGCAGCATCGCGGCCACGACCTCAACCGCCACTTCGCCGTCGCTAAAGATCAGCAGCCGCTCGGCATCATCGAGCGACGGTCGACGCAGGTAGTCAGTGACCAGCCGCCAGGTGTAGCGAACGCCGGCCGTGAGCAGCAGACCGATAGCGCCGCCAAGCAGCATGGCGCTCTGCGGAACTGGCCGCGGGGTACCGAGGTAGAACTGGTTGAGCAGGAAGAGCCCGCCCATGTTGAGCGCTGCCGCCGCGACAAGCGCTGCTACCTCATCGAAGGAGCCATAGCGCCAACGGCGTCGGTACAGCCCGGTGGCCGTTCCGGTGAGGAGCTGCAACACAACAACGATCGGGACCAACCGCCAAAAGCCCTGAGCGAAGACCTCGGCCACCACCATTTCGAACCGGAGCAGGCCGGCAATGAAGATGGCAAAGACCCACGCCGAGAGGTCGAGAACGATGCGGATTGGGGTCGCAACTCTCGAGATCTGTGCCAGGCCACCAACGATGCGCCAACGGAGCGACGCTTTCGGCGCCGAAGAGGTTCGCTCGGTCACCAGAACAGCCTATGCGCTTGTTTCTTCGACGCTCGGGATGTGCCCATGAGCACGAAGATCAGCAAGCCAATCGCGTACGAGCCGAGCCCACGAGAGGTGCTCAGTGACGTACTCGCGGCCCGCTTGGCCGAAGTGTTCGCGTGCCGCTTCGTCGTCTGCCAGTTGGATCATGGCCTTCGCGAGCCCAACGGTGTCTTCTGGCTCAACGCACAGTCCGGCATTCGCTTCTGAAATCAGCCGAGGCCCCTCCCCTACACCGACGAAAATGACCGGAACGGCAGACGCCATGATCGGGAACGTCTTCGCCGGCCGGGCGCCCCTCGTGACCGGAGCGTCCTTCAGGCACACCACACCTGCCGTGCATGAGCGCAGAAGCGACGCCACTTCTTCTGGTTGGATCTTTCCAGCGAAGGTGATGTTGGTCAGACCTTCGTCGATCACGCGCTGCTGAATACGTTCTCGTTCAGGGCCCTCACCCACAAAGCCGAAGCTGATGTCTGGCCGTTCGGTCTGCAAGATCGTCATGGCATCCACGACGATGTCGAGACCGGTGAAGTAGCCAAGCGTCCCAGCAAACACGAAAAGCGGGCCGTCGACTTGCTCGAGAGCAGGAGGTCGAGCTGGCTCGATCGCCGGCGAGAAGGCGTCGAGATCCACGCCGTTTGGAAGAAACGACACTTCGTGGGCTGGCAGTGCCTTTTCGTTGCGCAACGTTTGTTCAATGCCTTCGGTAACCGCAATGACGCCCGTGGCGGCGCGGTAGATGCCGCGTTCCACGCCGTAGAGCAGGCGGGCAAGCAGCGGGTTGGCACCGCCGCCAACCATGTCGAAAAGCGAGTCCGGCCACAGATCGGCTGCGTACAGGAACGTCTTGGCTCCCCAGACACGAGCCGCAAGAAGTGCTGGCGGCGAGGTGTGCAGCAGCGGTGAGTTCACGACCACGACGTCTGGTCGGGATGCCTTGCGGAGGGCAAAGGGCAACATGGCCGAGAACGAGGCAAAGCTGACGAGCCGGGCCAGCCCTTGCCCTCCCCCGGCCTTGAGCCAGACACGATGGATCGTGACAGCCGGATCTTGATCCCACGGTTCGCTGACCAGAAATCGGCCACGGTGACTCGCGAAGATCTCCGCATCGGGATAGTGCGGCATTGCCGTCACGACCTCGACGTCGTGACCCTGGGCTCGGAGTTCCTTGGTGAAGTTCGCGAGTCGAATCTGTGGCGCGCCCACCTCGGGCTCGAAGTACTGCGTAACGATGAGGAACTTCACGATGCTGGCTGGGCCTTTGCGGGCGCCGCACCGCCGATCGGAGCGAAGAAGTACACGGCAAGCAGCGCCGCCACCGTGGCGATGGCCCACGGTCGATGTCCGAGCCGGTCAAGCCATGACGCCGCCCCACCAACGGCAGTCAACACACCAACGAAGACCGTGGTTCTGGTGTGACCGAGTCCGCCGTTTGCGAGCCGCTGATAGCGATGGCCACGGTGAGGCTCCCAGAACCGCTCGCCCCGCAACATGCGAGTAACCAGCGTGACCGCCACATCTGCGAGATACAGGCTGAGAGGCGCAAGCACCACGATGGTGCTGAACCCCTTCACCCAGAGCAACACGTTGAGCACGCCCAAGCTGACTCCGAGGTAGTAGCTGCCGCTGTCGCCAAGAAAGATCCTGGCCCTTGGCACGTTGTGCGGGAGAAATCCGATGGCCGTCGCAGCAACGCACAACGACAGCAGGCCGATGTCGTCGATGTTGGCCTCGAGCGCCAACGATGCGTAAATGGCGGCAACAACCGCGGCCGTGACTCCGGAAATGCCGTTGATACCGTCCATGAAGTTGACGGTGTTGATGATGGTGGCGACGCCAAGCCCCACGATCACGAACAGCATCAAGCCAAACCCGAGGCGCACATTGGTCGGCGACGCCAACACCGCGACCATTGACCCGATCAGCACCTGCAGGAGCAGGCGAGCCGCTATGGGGACCCCAAAAACGTCGTCAGCCAGCCCAATGAACATCAGTGCGCCCACGAGAAGCGCGGCGCTGATCACCAGGTTGGAGTCTTCCCACAAGGAAAAGGCAAGACCTACCAACACCGCAAGAAGAAACGACGAATACAGCACAACGCCGGCACCACGCGGCACAACGCCAACATGCGATGAGCGTTGACTTGCTTCGTCGACAACGTTCCGCTTCTCAAGGAAACGGGGCATCGGAATCAATCCGAGGGCCGTGAATGCCCCGGTGAACAGGCAGAGGGCCCAGGTGTTCATGCGCGACCAGCGGGCAGATCAGACATTTGCGAGGAGTCTAGGCTCCAGGGCCGGATGCGTTGGGGCACAGCCAAATACGCCGCGACGTCCGCACGACACGCCGCACAGCCAGAATGACGTGCCTCTCCAGAATCAGGCGCCGACTGCCGATGGAGCTGTTATGACCGTCACATCGATTGCTGCTGGGTCACGTCTTCGATCGGCGTTGATCGCTGCTGGCGCCTTTGCCATGTCGTTCGCCGTTGTACCACCAGTGGCACCTTCGGTCGCCGAGGCCGCAACGCCACCAGAACTCACCGAACGCTTTCGTGTGTCGGCTGACCAGAACGCGTACTACGACCTTTTCACCCCGGAAGCCCGATCGAGCGTTGCCTATGGCGACGTGACCGGTGATGGCCAGCCAAACGTGGTGATGGGTGGCATGGACGGACGTGTCATCGTCGGAGATACCAACGGCAACCTGTTGGCGCAGTATCAACTGGGAGCGGCAGAGATCCAAGGCACACCAGCCCTCGCCGATATCGATGGTGACGGCACCCTCGACATCGTCGTTGGCAACATCGTCGGTGATGTCGTTGCCATGCGCGGCAACGGCTCGGAAATCTGGCGCAACAAGACCAATCGCTTCGCCGACATGGGCAAGAGCCCAGCCATCTACGGATCGGCCGCCATTGGTGACATCGACAACGACGGTCGACCGGAGATCGTGCTCACCAGCAACGATCACTCGCTCAACGCATGGAACCACGACGGCTCTATCGTCCCCGGCTTTCCTGTGACGACGCTCGACTCGTCATGGTCAACCCCCGCAATCGCCGACATCGACAACGACGGCTACGCCGAGATCATCGGAGCGTTCGACGTCGACTACATCACCGCATCCCACGCCGGTTGCCCAAGCTTTGGCGCTGCCATCAGGGCCTACGACCACACCGGTGCCCAGAAGTGGCAGACGTGTATCGCGGGAGAAATCATCACCTCATCGTCCAGCATCGGCGATATCGACGCTGACGGCGACCTCGACGTGGTGCTCGGCTCCGGCGTGTATTTCTCGGCCATTGGCGAAGCGGAGGCACCGGCCCGCCGCGTGTACGCCCTCGACGGTCCGACCGGGCAGATGCTTCCCGGCTGGCCCGCCGATCTTGGGGCCGTCTCCGACGCCACACCATCGCTCGGCAATCTCGACAGCGATCCCCAACTCGAGATCGCTACCTCAGCCAACGACGGTCGCTTCCATGTGCTCGAACACGACGGCACCACGAAGTGGACGGCGTGTGGCATGTGGCCAAACGCCCCGTCGTTCGACTGCCAGGGCGGCACGAAGCGCTTCCCCGGCATCGTGGCACCGGTCTCGATTGCCGACGTCGACAACGACGGTCAGCAGGAGCTCATCGGCTTCATCCACACACATCTTTGGATTCTCGATGGCTCCAACGGCGCCGTCGAACGAGTCTCGACTCCGATCGCCGACTACGGCTACGCGCCGAAGGGTCAGCCAACCGTCGTAAGCCACAACGGCGAGGCGCTGATTCTCCTGCAGTACCTCCATGAAAGCGCCAGCACGCTGAACGGGCGCAACGTTGGCGACGATCTCACGATCGTGGCGATGGGCACCGGTTCGCCCCTCGGCGCCTCCGACTGGCCGATGTTTGGCAAAGACGCAGCCAACACCGCTTCTGGCGAGTCCACCTGGGATGCCGGGAAGTGGATGAGCCCCTGGCTCGAAGCCGTCTACGCCGACCTTCTTGGTCGTCCAGCCGATCAAGAGGGCATCAGCTTCTGGTCGAACCAGCTCGCTGGCAGCACATCGAAGAGCGACCTGGCCTACCAGTTCGCCACAACCGATGAATGGCTTGGCGTCGTGGTCGACGACCTCTACTTCTCGATTTTGGGTCGTGGTCCAGATGCCGGCGGCCGGGCCTACTGGATCAGCCAGTTGAAGGCGGGCAAACCAACGGCTGAGGTGGTGTCGAGCTTCTTCTCATCACCGGAGTACTTCGAGTCTGTCGGTGGCACCAACCCCCTCTTCGTTGATGCGCTCTACGCCGCCATTCTCGGTCGGGCGCCAGACGCTGACGGCAAGGCCTACTGGGTTGACCAGCTCGACAACGGCGAGCCACGAGGCACGCTCTCAAGCCTCGTGTTCACGTCGTATGAGTCGGGCGGCCGTCGGGTCGATTCGTTGTACGACAAGCTGTTGGGCCGAGCCCCCGACCCTGGCGGTCGCGATTACTGGGCGACCTACCTCACCACCGGTGACGAGATCGCACTGGCTGCGATCTTGGTCAACAGCGACGAGTACCAGATTCTCGCCGAGCGACGGTTCCGCTAAACCCCAACCACGCTAAACCCCGAGCGCACACCGGCCCGCCTACGATGACCGGGTGACCCGATCGGGACTGACCGCAGACGAGCTCGAAGAGCCGGTCCGCTCGGGCAACCGGGCGGCCCTCGCTCGTGCCGTCACGCTGATCGAATCGACAAGGGCCGACCATCGGGCCGAGGCCAACACCCTGCTCGACCGACTCCTCGTAGCGGACAACAACGAACGCGAAGACGCCCTCCGAATCGGCATTTCTGGCACGCCGGGTGTCGGAAAGAGCACGTTCATCGAGGCTCTCGGGACCATGCTGGTCGAAGCTGGCTCAAAGGTTGCCGTGCTGGCTGTTGACCCATCGTCATCCCGCACCGGCGGATCGATCTTGGGCGACAAGACGCGCATGGAACGCCTTGTGCGCATGCCAAACGCCTTCATCCGACCATCGCCTACCAGTGGCACGCTTGGCGGTGTCGCTCAGCGCACAGCCGAAGTCATGACCCTCGTCGAGGCTGCAGGCCATGATGTCGTGATCGTCGAGACAGTCGGGGTTGGCCAGTCCGAGACTGCCGTCGCCGACATGACCGACCTGTTCGTCCTGCTTGTTGCGCCCGCAGGCGGCGATGACTTGCAGGGCATCAAACGAGGCGTGATGGAACTCGTCGATCTTGTGGTGGTCAACAAGGCAGACGGCGACCTCGTGAACCTGGCAAACCACACCGCCGCTGACTATCGCCACGCCCTCGGTCTGCTCCGACCTCGCCGCGGCACAACGCCCCCAGAGGTGCTCACCTGTTCTGCACTGCAGTCACAGGGTGTCGGCGAGGTGTGGAACAACGTGTTGCAGCGGTGGACCGCCCTGTCGGAAACGGGTGAGCTCACCGAGATCAGAGCGGGCCAGGCTCGACTGGCCATGGACCAGGCCCTCGAACGCACCCTGCTCGCGTCGTTTCTGTCGGACAGCACCGCCATCGAGAGTCGGGCCTCGTTGAGCGATGCCGTGGCGGCCAGAACCCGCGCTCCGTCGTCTGCCGCTGCCGACCTCGCCCACCTGCTGCTCGACGACCACTAGATTTTCAAGCGTGTTCCCCGTTCGATCCCTCGTGCGTCGGTGGATCGATCGTGTCCGCGGCAGGGCAGCATCGCTCCCGTCGCCTATCGCTGACCCGCTTCGTATCGTGCATCGACGGGCCGACGACGGGCGCCGAGACCGTAACCGAGCGCAATTCGACACAGATGGCGACTACTTCACCCACCTGTGTGACACAGCCATCGCTGAAGCGTCAGCCGAATGAACGATGTAACAACCGGCCTTTCGGTTGGCATTGTGGCGCCCGCCCCTGTCCCTGAGGTGTTCGGCGGGGCTGAGCGGTTGTGGCGTTCGTTGGCCACAGGACTTGAGGCGGCCGGCCACCGTGCCGAGATCGTCACCCTGCCATTCCCCGAACGCGATGTACACGAGGTGCTTGACGGCTACGAACGATTCGGTGCGTTGGATGTGAGCCGGTTCGACGTGGTGATCTCGGGGAAGTATCCGGCGTGGATGATCACGCACCCGTGCCATCTCGTCTACATGCTCCACCCGTTGCGCGGGCTCTACGACACGTATCCCGATGGACTTGCTGATCTCGGTGCCAGCACCGGCGGTGAGCAGCTCGCGTCCCAGATCGCCACGGCATCGAACGCGGCCGACGTCATCCGCATCGGGCGAGAAGCGCTTGCCGATCTCGGCCCAACCAATCCGCTTTGTGCCTATCCCGGCCCGCTGGCTCGCGCTCTTGTTCACCGTCTTGATCAACTGGCGTTCGCCCCTGATCGGGTTGGTGCGTTCGCCGCCATCTCAGAAGAGGTTGCTGGCCGGGCTCACTACTTCCCGTCCGATCGAGCGGTGCAGGTTGTGCACCCCGTCTCCGATCTTCCGGATCAGCAACCAAGCTTGCCCACCGATGCTGACAGCGCAGACCTCGACCTCAACGGACCGGTGTTCTTCACCGCTAGCCGTCACGACACACCAAAGCGCATCGACCTGATCATCGCCGCGTTTCGGCACCTCACAGACGGCCACAACGATCGTCAACTGAGCCTGCTCATCGCAGGAGACGGGCCAGAACGAGACGCACTCGAGACCGCGGCCGGCGCCAACGAGCGCATCCACTTTCTCGGACGAGTTTCGGAGAAAGAACTGGCATACCGGTATGCCGCATCGGATGCGGTCGTGTTTGTGCCCGAGCGCGAAGACTTCGGCTACATCTCGCTCGAAGCGATGATGGCTGGCACCCCTGTACTCACCACGACAGACGCCGGCGGGGCCAACGAACTGCTCGACGAAGGCGTCGGCGGCATCGTGGTTGAACCGACGGTTGCGGCGCTCGCCGATGCCATGGACGACCTGGCCGACCATCCCCATCGACGTTGGCAGCTTGGCCTGAACGGCCAGCGCCGAGCGGCGCTGGCCTCGTGGGATCCATTAGTTCAGACGGTCGTCGATGTTGCCGGTGGTCGATCTGCGTCGGCGGCGGCACGGCCAACCACGGTTGTCGTCAGTACCTTTGGCGTTGATCCGATGGTTGGAGGCGGGCAACGAAGGCTGCGGCACTTGGCGAGGGCTCTCGCCCGACGTGCGGACGTCACGGTGCTTGCACTCACCAACGATCCGCCGCTCACCGCTGGTCAGGCAGTGAGCCGACGAGTTCTCGAACCAGGACTCACGCAGATTGCAGTGAGCCGGTCTGAGCCCCATCGCCGAGCCCAAGACGAGATCACGCGGGTGGCCGGCTTCCCCGTCGACGACATCACGTGTGGGCGACTGTGGCAGGCAAATCCGGAGTTCGTTGACGAACTGCGGCGCCTTGTCGCCAGCAACGACGTCGTCGTGAACGCTCACCCTTTCCTCGCACCAGCGGTCAGCGACGCACTGGCGTCGCTCTCTGATCCTGACGCCGCACCGGTTGTCGTCTACGACGCTCACAACGCCGAAACATCGTTCAAGGCCAGCGTGTTGCGCGCCGGTTCGGCCTCGGTGGCCGGAGCCGACTGGTTGATCGACGCCGTGCGCGAAGCCGAGACCGCTGCTGTCTCGGCCGCGAACTACGTGTCGGCCTGCACCAAAGAGGATCTCGACGACGTTGTTGCTCTTGTTCCACAGACCGAGCGGCCGACGTCGACCGCCGTCGTCGGGAACGGCGTCGACACCGTCGCAATGGCCCATCGGACCGACCACGAGTACCGAACAGCCAGACTCGAAGCCTTAGCCCTCCTCGGCGCTCCGACGACAGAAGAGCGACCGCTCGCCGTATTCATCGGAAGCTGGCATCCACCGAACATCGAAGCCGCACGACTCGCCGTTGAACTCGCCCGTGACCGACCTGACTGGATCATAGGACTCGCCGGCAGCCACACGCTGGCGTTCAACTCGGTGCTGTCGTCAAGCAACGCGCTCCCCGAGAACGTTCGAACGCTTCCCGCCTTCGCGGAAGAATCGCTGTGGCCGTTGCTCGCGGGTGCAGACGTTGCGCTGAACCCGATGGTGTCTGGCGGCGGGTCAAACCTCAAGCTGTTCGACTACCTGGCCGTCGGCGTACCCGTCTTGACGACGGCAACGGGATCCCGAGGCCTGGACGCCCCAGACGACGTTGTCTGGACGGCCGACGAGGCAACCGCTGCATCATTGAGCGCGGTGCTTGATGAGCTCACGAACAACGACACCGAGCGAAGCCGGCGCTCCGAGAATGGTCGAGCGCTTGCTGAGAGCACGGTCGACTGGCGCGACCTAGGCGCACGATGGGCCGACGACATCTTGGCGTTCGTACCCACAGATCTCGGCGGCCTGGCACCACGGCCGCATCCCGTGGTTGGTCGGCCGCAGCTCGCAAGCGATGCACCGCCACCACCCAGCCCAACGATCGAACTCATGAATCGCCTGGCGGACAACGCCGTGCATCCTGACCCGCCACCGGAGACCACCATGCTCAATCCAAACCTTCGCGAAAATCTCCGCCGCATGCGGGCGAATCGTCACGCCGGTCAGGTGCTGCCCGCAGACGCTCGCCTCAAGCTGGCGAAGTCGGCCGTCCTGCGGGTGAACCAGGCCATCACCAACGAGCAAGCGACGTTCAACGAAGCGACCGTCGATGCGGTCAGCCAGCTGAGCGACCACGTTGCCGAGCTCCAGGCAGAGCTCGATGCCCAAACGGCCCGAATCGCCGAACTCGAAGCCGAACTCGCTGAGGAGCGCAAACCGTCGTGACCACCTCCATCGGGTCACCGGCTCGCATCGGTCTCGTCAAGCCAGACTTCGGGGTCGCGGGAGGCTTCGAAGCGCTGCTCGCCGGCCTTGTGGACCAACTCGAAGCCACGGGGCACCAGGTGGTATCTGTGTCGATCCCTGGCCGGCAGACCCCTCGACCTATTTGGGGCCAGCATGATGCGGCCAGCCGCTGGTTCGATCACCCTGACTACTTCGGCTACCTCGGCATGGTGCATGACACCAGACGACTCGAACTCGACGAGTTCGACATGGTGATCAGCACGCAACCACCGTCGTATCTGGCCCCTCACGACAACATCCTCGGGCTCTTCTATCACCAAGCCAGAACGTTCTACGAGCTGCGTGAGCCCTACATCGAAGCGGGGTTCATGGACCGCGAGCTTCACGAAGCGGCATGCCACAACGTGCACCGCATCGACGCAGCTCACCTCGGCGGGGTTCGTCACTGGTTGGCTGGTTCTCACACTTGTGCGGAACGCCTCCGCTCGTCGTGGGTTGGGAGCTCTGCGGGGACGATGCCCATCACGGTGCTCGATGCCCCACCACTCACCACGGTCCCCGATGAGGTTCCGGCGTGGTCAGCCGATGGGCCGGTCGTCTGTGTGAGCAGGCATGAGTGGCCGAAGCGAACCGAACTTGCCGTGGCGGCCGGGCACCTGCTTGCGGGTGCAACCCGCATCATCGGTGGTGGTGGTCGGCTCGAACACGTCACACGGTTTGCGCAAGCGCTCGCGGCCGGCCAGGCCGACGCGCATGATCCCGGCATGGAGTGGCTCGGGGCCATCCCCGCTCAGGCTCGTTCGGTGCGGGGCGCGGCCCTCGAACTCGCGAATGCAGCCCGCAGCCGAGTGACGAAGGCTCGCGGCACAGCCTCGGCTTCAGCTTCGGCAACACCGGGAGTCACCATCGAGGGTCGAGTCGATGACACGGCCCGCAACGAGGCATATGCGACGGCGTCGGTGTTCCTTGCGCCGGCACTCAGCGAGGATTACGGACTCACGGCGCTTGAAGCCATGGCGTGGGGACGGCCCGTCGTTGTTTGTGCAGACGGCGGTGGGCTTGTCGAGATCGTCGAGGCAACGGGCGGCGGCCTCGTCGTTGATCCCGATCCGCAATCGATTGCAGACGGCGTGCGGAGCATTCAGAACGATGTGGGGCTGGCAGCAGAACTCTGTGAGCGGGCGGCCGCAGTGCGCCACACCCACACGTGGGAGCGGGCCCACCAGCAGTTGCTTGAGGCGGTCAACTCAACGCTGGCCGGGCGCCAGTAGTCTCCGGAACGTCCATGGCTGCCATTTCGACCACCGTCGCCGCATACCGACCCCTCGTCATCAACTTCGCGCAGCGAGAGCTGAAGTCTCGCTACCGCAAGAGCGTGCTCGGCTGGGCGTGGTCATTGCTGAACCCGCTGGCCTTGGTGCTCACCTACGGACTCGTGTTTGGCGTCTTCTTGCGGGCCCAACCGCCATCGACGGCCAATGGCAAGGCCGAGTTCTTCGTGCTGTGGCTCTTCATCGGCCTCATCGTGTGGAACCTCTTCACCATCGTGGTCAACGGATCGATGGCCTGGCTGGCCGAGGTCAACGACCTGCGAAAGAAGATCTTCTTCCCCACCGAAACGGCCATCTTTGGTGGCGCCGCAGCCTCGCTCGTGCAGAGCTTCATCGAGTGCGTCGTGCTGTTCGTGATGATGGCGGCGCTCGGCAACCTGAGCTGGACGTTCCTCCTCCTCCCGGTTGTGCTGCTGGCTGTGATGATGTTTGCGCTCGGCCTCGGGTTCATGTTGGCGATCGCGAATACGACGTATCGAGACGTGCAATATCTCGTCAGCATCGTCTTGAACGTTGGCTTCTTTCTGGTCCCGATCATCTACACGCTCGACGTCATTCCCGCGGACCGCTCTGAGACCTACGGATTGCCAGCTCGCGAGCTGATTGGCTGGAACCCCGTGACCCAGTTCGTGGGCGCCGCCCACGATCTCGTGTATCACCTGCAGATGCCATCGACGGGCAAGATGATCGCCATCGCCCTCTACGCCATCGTGCCGTTTGTGGTTGGGCTGAGCTTCTTCCGCCGCCGGTCGCTCGCCATCGCAGAAGAGCTCTAGCGAACTCGTATCACTCGCGGTGCCGCCGGTCCGTGCAGGGTTCTGCGCAGTCGGCTGAGGGCAGCAGGCGGGGCCAACGGCTCGGCCCGAACCGGGAGGTAGCCGGGGTGGTCATACGGGTCGCCAAACCCCCGCTCGGTCCACTTCTCGACAAAGCGAGCTTGTTCGTCATCGGCGATGCCAGCCTTGCGGCTCGACGTCTCGTGATGCAGCAGCACCAGGTTGTGATCAAGCACGACTCGTCTGCCGCTTGCTCGGCTGGCGAAACACAGATCGACGTCGTTGAAGTTGAGCGGGAATTCCTCGGGGAACCCTCCAAGCTCGTCGAAGTGTGCTCGGGTCATCGCCAGCACGGCACCGGTCACCGCCGACACGTTCTCGAGTGGTGCCGGGCGGGTCGAGTCGTCATTGCGATAGCCACCGAAGCGATGTTCGACCCAGCCGTTGCGCACGACGAGTCCGGCATGTTGCACCCGACCGTCGCCAAACAGCAGACGAGCACCGACGACGCCAATACCAGGGTCAGCAAGATGCATTCTGATGCGATCGAGCCAGTCGGCCGTCATGACCTCGGCGTCGTCGTTAAAGAACACCAGCAGGTCGCCCGCCGCAACCTGCACCCCGGCGTTGTTGCGTTCGGAGAAGTTGAACGGCCGCTCATCCTTCACGATCCAGATGCGAGACGGATCGAGCGCTTTGAGCTGACGAGCCAGCTCGTCTGGCGTTTCTGCGCCAACCACCACGATGATCTCGACGTTGGCATCTGGCGACGACACAAGAATCGAGGCGATTGCATTGGCCACGAGAAGCACCGTTCGTCCGCCGACTTCCCTGGTGGCACCGGCCGTCAGAATGACGATCGAGACGCTGGCAGGATCAGAGATGGCAGGAGCAAGCACGGCTCGATGTGAACTGGCGAGCGTCGCATCGACGGTCATCGCGAGTTGCTGTCGATCGAGCGACCGGCGCACAGCATCCACATCGACAAGCGCCGATCCGATGTCTGGAGGGGCCTCTGCCAGTACCGCTGGCACGTGGGCAACGGCACGCACCCGCTCGGAGGCAAGGAGCGCAAGATCGTGTGCGCTCGTCGGGTTGAGATCGGTGATGACCGAGGCTCGGTAGGCGACGACCGGGCCGAGGTACAGATTCGTTCGTAGCCGGTCGGGAGACCACCCAGGACGTAGCTCGACGGTTTGTTCGCTCCTGCGAATCGAGTCGGGAGGTGTCGCCATCGCGAACGAGTCGCCGTACACCATGTCGACGGATGCATCCGCATCGATCCCGATACGAAGATCGTCAAGCGCGGTCGGCAACAAGCGAACCCCTGGATCGACCATGGCGACGAACACCTCAGCCGCGGACGCATCAGCGGTGGCCACTGCGGACAAGACGCCCGGGGCCCCGAGGTCGGCAACCGTCACGAGCCGAACAGAGGCCGAACCCAAACCCGAGCTTGGGCGAGCCATCTGGCGCGCCACCACGTCAAGGGCCTCGACGTCAGCCCGCTCAGCCAACAAGACGAGTTCGTCTCCCGAGCGAAGAGCCTCACGAGCGGCGTCGACAGATTGCGTGAGCGCAGTGGTGTCGGTGTCGCCCACGACGCCGATCACGATGCGGATCTGAGTCGTCACAGCGCGTGTCACGACGCGTTCGGCGGCGAATCGTCTCCTGAGCGGCGTCGCACCTTACGAACCGGGGCCAGAACCATCGAGCCCGTCTTCCACGTTCGGGAGGCGCGCACCGCCTCAAGCTCAGCCGCGACGTCTCGGGCGACAGCCCGCTCGGCTTCGATATGGCCGATCATGGTGTCCCACTCTGCTTGCGCAGCGCGACATGCGGCCAACTCGTCCTCGACCTGCCGAAGTCGGCTGGCTGCGGCACCAGCAGATGCTTCGGCCTTCGCCGCGGCGTCCCTGGCTTGGGCAAGATCAGCTTCGAGGCGGGCGATCTGGTCGGCCGTAGACATCAGGGCGTACGAATGATGTACGACTCTTCAGACGCCGCCAGCTGGGAGGCAAGTCGAATGTCGTCTGTGGTCAGCAGTTGCTCGGCCCAGTACTCGAGTCCGGCAGCATCGGGGTCACGATTGAGAATGCGCTGGTAGAGGTTGATCACTCTGGAGCGTCGAGATTCGATCGATTCGTAGAAGCCACGAGCAACATCGGCCGGCGTCCAACCTTCGTTTTCGAGTCGGCCAACCCAGAAGTTGAGCCCCTCAGGATCGGCGTCACGACCGAG
>CALLGK010000070.1 GCA_938009905.1 uncultured Acidimicrobiales bacterium
CCTCTACCGGGGTGAAGGGCCGAGCGTTGCGCTCTACGAGGTTGCGGGCGGCGGCCATGTGTCGCCAAGCATCGTGGCCCAGTACCGACGAGTGTTTGAGCTTGGTGTCGGCAAGCAGAACCACGACATCGAGATGGCAGATCAGGTCTGGGCATTCTTCCAAGAGGCCTAGTTGGGCCCGAGCCCCAGATGCGCCCGCACTCGGTTCTTGATGAACACCGCATCTCGTGACGGCATCGATCGAGGTGGACTGTCTTTGTCGACCTTCAGCACGTACAAGCGAGGGCCCGCTTCACTGATCTGGCTCGACGTGGACGCCTGAGCAGGCCAGGCGCCATCAATGAGAACATCGAGCTCCTCGTCCGACCTCACCACGGCGGTGTCGGCAAAGCCCGAGGCCGCCGCGATTGCTGCGAGATCAATCCCGTTCGCCGTGTGGCTCTCTTGCATGCCGGTTTCTCCGTAGCGTTCGTTGTCGAGCACCACGATGTCGAGGTTCGCGGGGTTCGCAACAGCGATCGTGGCCAGGGCCCCAATCGCCATCAGCTGCTCGCCGTCGCCCGTAATCACGAGGACTCGACGGTCGGGCTGGGCCAGAGCAAGCCCGAGCCCAACGAGCGCGGCACCGCCCATCGCGCCCCACAGGTAGTAGTTGCGTTGGTCGTCGCGTGCAGCGTGCACGTCATAGGTCGGTGAGCCGAGCCCCGAGACAATCAGTGCGTCATCGCGGGCGGCCACAAGTCGAGCGACCACGTCTCGCCGGCCAAGACCGCCCGACGGAGTGGATTCGGCTACCACGTCTTCTTCCCCAGCATCTTTTGGCTGAGGAGCACGGCCACCTGTTGATCGCCGTCGAACGCCATCACCGCAGCTTGGGCGACGGCAGCAACGGCCTCATCGCCCGAGTCGGCTCGCACGGTCAGCACCCCAATCGCTTCAAGCGAAGCCTCAACCGCCTGCCCCATGGGCACCTGCCACGGATTGAATTCGGCCCACTCCCCTCGCATCGTCACGATCATCAAGAGCGGCGACCGGGATTGCACCGGGAGCGACAACATGTTGATGCAGTTGCCGACACCGGACGATTGCATCAGCACAGCCGAGCGCATGCCGCCGAGCCAGGCCCCAGCCGCGATGGCGATGCCTTCTTCCTCCGTGGTGAGCATTGTGGTGACGACATCCGGATCATCTATCGAGTGCTGTATCAGCCTCGAATGTCCGGCGTCTGGCACATAGCTGATGTGCCGAACGTCAGCATCTCGTAGTTGCTGAAAGACCTCGTCCGGCCAATCGCTTTTTGGTGGGGACACCTTCGTTGTTGCGGCCACGGCGTGACCCTACTGCGCGGCCTTGATCTCTTTGATAGCCAAGCCAATGATCGCGATCTGGAGAAACAACGCGAAGGCAACGGGGCTCGCGCCTCCAAGTTCGGAGACCTCGCCCCACACCAACAGGGCGCCAGTGGCCGTGGCGTCGAATGCTGCGATGAGTCCTGCGACGATCGCCAGCCCGAAGAATCGGCGTTTTGCTGCAAGGACGATTTGGCCGAGCACCAAGCCAACACCGACAACAAACATCGCAGCCATCGCGGCAACGAGCGAGGGTTCAACCCGCTCCCACTCAGCAACGTCTTCGCTGAGCGACGCGAGCCCGTAGAGCAAGAGAAACGCCAGGATCCCCAGCGGGCCCATCCGAATGAGGCTGCTCGCCACGGCCAACGCAACCGGCAGCGCGCCCACCTTCTTCGCCGGGGTAGGTGGAGGGACCGGAGCCGGATACGGCTGCGGAGTCGCAGGCCAAGGGGGTGGTGGTGACGCAGTCACGACACGACCGTAGCCAACAGCCGCAGGCCATCTGGTTTCACCCGGTGGCGGGCACAATCAAGCGGTGATTCGGGTGATGGCGTGGAACATCGAGCACGGTCGGAAGATCGATCAGGCGATCGATGAGATTCAATCGACTCCCGAGCTCGCCTCATCCGACATCATCCTCGTTCAAGAGATGAGCCCGGACTCTGCGGCGCAGTTGGCCGATGGCCTCGACGTCAACCACGTCTATGGCGCCGTTGCCGACAGCTGTGTGACCGGTCTGCCGTTCGGCAACGCCGTGCTTTCCCGGTGGCCCATCACCGGCAGCGAGACCATTCCGCTTCCCGGCGTCGCCCCGATCAGCCCCCAGCCCCGGTGTGCCGTACATGCAACCGTCGAGATCAATGGCACCGTCATCTCAGCGATCAGCGTCCACCTGGAGACGGCCTACATGCGGCGCAAGGGTCGGACCGCGCAGGCCAGGGCGCTGGCCCGTCACCCGCTTGCGAATCGCCCGGTCCCGACGGTCATCGGGGGCGACTTCAACTCGGCTTCTCCCCTCGCGGTGCAGGCGATCGACCGAGTCATGAACGGGGCCGCGTTTGCTCGGGCAACCGATGCTGGCGAACCCACCTTTCGTCGCTTTTCCAGGCCGTTCACACTCGATCATCTCTATGCCAGAGGCGTGAGCGGTCATCCATGGAAAACGGCGGCGAGCGGGGTGATCCAAACGGCAACGGCGAGCGATCATCAGCCGATCTGGACCGACTTGCGCAGCGTCGCCTAGCTGCGGAACTCGCAAACCTCAGTGACACCGCCCCTCGTGCGAGCGAGGGCTACTACTTCTTGTCGGCTGGCGTGCCTGTGTCTCGAACCACGATGAGTCGGTCGCCTGGTTCGAGATTCGACGCGTCGACCTGCAGCCGAGAGAAGCGTTCGCCGTTACGGATCACGGCAACAAGCGCGCAGCCGGGCGGCAGCTCACCATCGGCGGGAACCCCCATCTCGATCAGCTCGATACCGGAGCCAGCAGCAATGAGATCGTCAAGGACTTCAACGGCCTCGGGCGTGTGCGTGGCGAGGCCAAGCATGCGACCAACGGCGGCCGTGGCATCGATGACTTCGTCTGCGCCACCCTGACGAAGGAGGTGCAAGTTTTCTTGCTCGCGACCGCCGGCCACGATGTGGGCCGTTCGGTTGAACTCGCGAACGGTCAACACGATCAGCACTGCGGTGTCATCTCGGTTCGGAGAGACCACAACCGCCTTGGCGTCAGCGATACCGGCTTGTTCGAGCACCGCATTTTGGGTGGCGTTGCCCTGAATGGCGACGAATCCCCGCTCGTCCGCTGCATCCATCGATGACTTCAGCGTGTCGACGACGACGATCTCGTCAGGCTTGACGCCCCGAGCCAGCAGATCGGCTGCGGCAGCCTGACCTGTTGATCCGAATCCACAGATCACATAGTGGTTGCGCACGCGCTTCCTCCATCGACGGGTAGCGATCAGCGTTCGTGTCTGATCGGTGAGGACCTCGACCGTGGTACCCACGACGAGGATCAGGAACAGGATGCGGGCCGGCGTGATGAGCAGCGTTGCGGCAAGTCGGGCGCCGGAGCTCACCGCACTGATGTCGCCGTACCCGGTTGTGGTGACGGTGACCGAGCCGTAATAGAGGGCATCCCAAAACGAGATCTCACCCCCGGCTGCGTCTTCGTAGCCGTCTCGACTGAAGAGCACGACAAGCGCCACAAAAAGGACAAGTGCAATCGCGAATCCGACGCGACGCAGCACCGCCTGGGCTGGCGAGAACGTTCGCCGGGGCAGCCGAACAAGGTCGACGTCGTGGACAGGTGCGGCCATCAACATGAAGTATCGCAGGCAGGCGATCCCCGACCGGCAATACCCTCAGCGGCTCGCTCAGGCGACGTCGAAGCCGGCCTCGTCGATTGCGGCCACGATCGGGGCCTCGTCGCCACCAACCACGGTGACCGTCTTCGTGTCGAGGTCGACGTCGACAGAGGTAACGCCGTCTACCCCTCCCACCTCGGTCGTGATCGCGTTTACGCAGTGATCACAGCTGATGTCGGGAACAGAGAAGGTGCGGGACGAGGCAGCTTCTGGTGTATCGGTAGAGCTCATGGGGATCTTTCAGGTGGTGGTGTGCCGGTAGCCGGTGAACCGGCGGAGTCTGAGGCTGTTGCTCACGACGAAGAGCGACGAGAGTCCCATCGCGCCAGCAGCGATCATCGGGCTGAGTACGCCGAGGGCAGCCAGCGGGATGGCGGCGGCGTTGTAGGCAAAGGCCCAGAAGAGGTTGCCCTTGATGGTTCTGAGCGTCCAACGAGACAGCGCGATGGCGTCGGCTACCGCTCGCAAGTCGCCGCTCACGATCGTGAGATCCGAAGCTTCGATTGCGACGTCTGTGCCCGTGCCGACAGCAATCCCGAGATCGGCCTGGGCGAGCGCTGGAGCATCGTTGATGCCGTCGCCAACCATCGCTACTCGAGTGCCAGAGGCCTGCAGCTCTCGGATGACTGCTGCCTTGTCGTCTGGGAACACTTCGGCGATCACGTTGTCGCCCGACATCGTTCCGATGCCAACGGCCTTCGCGACCGACGCTGCGGTGTTGGTGTTGTCGCCGGTGAGCAGCGTGACCGTGAGGTACTGGTCGTGCAGCGCAGCGATGGCGTCAGCCGACGTGGCTTTGATGGTGTCGGTCACCACAAAGACGAGCTCGGCAACCCCGCGTCGCCCAGCAAGCACCGCGGTCGCGCCTGTCTCTTCTGCCGCGGTGGCGAGTGCTGCGATGTCCGCTGACACATGGTCGAAGAGCGAGCGTCGCCCAACCCGAATCTCGGTACCCCCGACCGTGGCCGTCACGCCGGAGCCCGGCGTGTTGACGAACTTCTCAATCTCCAAAGGCTCGGCGTCGACCTCGATCGACGACGCGATGGCCTGGGCGATCGGATGCTCAGAGCGTGACTCTGCCGCGGCGGCAAGCCGCTGAATCTCGGCCTTGTCGCTCTCGCTGAGGGCACCTGCAAGCACGTCGGCGACAGCCATCGAGCCCTCGGTGACCGTGCCGGTCTTGTCGACAACGACGGCCTCGATGGCTCGGGTGTCTTCGAGGACTTCGCCGCCCTTGATGATGATGCCCAGCTGCGCACCGCGCCCGGTGCCAACCATGATGCCGAGCGGGGTGGCAAGTCCGAGCGCACAAGGGCAGGCGATGATGAGCACGGCAACGGCGGCGGTGAAGGCATCGGCAGCCGGATTGCCGAGAAGCAGCCAGACAGCAAGCGTCACGAGGGCAGCCACGATGGCAAACGGCACGAAGATTGCAGATACGCGGTCAGCCAAACGCTGCACGTCGGCCCGGCTGCCCTGAGCTTGGTCGACGAGGCGCACGATCTGAGCGAGTGCGGTGTCGGCCCCGACCTTGGTGGCTTCGACAACGAGCGATCCGTTGGCATTGATTGTGGCGCCGATGACCTCGTCACCTGGCCCCACCTCCACCGGCACCGGCTCGCCGGTGACCATCGACGCGTCGACGGCCGAGGTGCCATCGATCACCACTCCGTCGGTCGCGATCTTCTCGCCCGGACGAACGGTGAACTGCATGCCGACGGCCAAGTGCTCGAGCGGCACCTCTCGTCCGTCAACCAGTCGGGCTGACGGTGCGCCAAGCTCGGCCAGCGCCCGAATGGCATCGCCAGAACGGCGCTTGGCTCGGAGCTCGAACCACTTGCCCAGCAAGATCAGCGTGATGATGACGGCACCCGTCTCGAAGTAGACGTGTCCGTCGCCGATATCGCCCAGAAGCACGACAAACGACCAGATCAGCGCAGAGAGCGAGCCCATCGAGACGAGCGTGTCCATCGTGGTCGAGCGCTGACGGAGGTTGAGGATGGTCGCCCGGTGGAAGTACCAGCCAGACCACAGCACCACCGGTGTGGCAAGGGCGGCGACGACCCAGCGCCATCCTTCGAAGCGGAACGCCGGGACCATCGAGATGAGCATGGTCGGGATCGTCAGTGCGGCCGCCACGATGAGGCGCTGACGCATGTCGGCTTCGCGACGAGCTTCAGCGGCCTCGGTCTCGCTGCTTTCGATTACCTCGTAGCCGAGTGCTTCGACTTCGGACGACAACACGGCGTCGTCAATTGAGCCATCGTGAGAGATCACGGCCTTGCCGTTGGCGTAATTGACCCGAGCCTCAGTAACGGCGTCGAGCTTGCCGAGCCGTCGCTGGATGCGGCTCGCACACGCCGCGCACGTCATGCCGTCGATCGACAGATCGGCGCGGCTCAGCCCGTTGTCGACATGAGCTTGAACATCGAGCTGTGTTTGAGCATCGAGCGGCGTCTGAGGTGAGGCGGGGGCAGCCACAAGCCCCAGTATAAAGGTTCCAGCGGGCTGGAAGGTCAAGCCCCGAAACCCCCGTTCTGGAGGCCGTAGGCCACGTTTTCGTGCTCTACGGCCTCCAGAAGGGCACTTTTAGGACCCTTGCTGGGCCTCGACGATGACCTGGCAGCGGTTCGGATCGGTACAGGCCGCGGGGTCGAGCGATCGTCCGCGTTTCGCCATTGACACAAGTTCGGTCCGCGCCGCCTGAAGCTGCGCGATCTGCTCGTCGATGGCCTCAACGTGACTGTCGATGAGTGCCATGGTGTGCGAGCACGACCGCTCGCCAGCCACCTTGAGCTCGAGCACAGATGAGATCTCGGCGAGCGTCAGGCCGGTTGCTTGGGCGTCACGGATGAAGCGCAGCCGTTCGACGGCTTCGTCGCCGTACTCTCGATAGCCGCTTGCGGTGCGGTCAGGTTCGTCGAGCAGTCCGATCGATTCGTAGTACCGAACCGTCTTGGCCGACACCCCGCACTGCTCCCCCAGCTCGCCAATCCTCATCCCCAAAACCTAGCAAGCTGCTCAGGAGTGGAGGCCGGAGCGTTGGAGGCCCCACATCTCGGCGAACCGGCCGGGGGCGGCGAGCAGTTCCTCTTTGCTGCCGGCTTCTGCCACCTTGCCGTCCTCGATCACGATGATGCGATCGACATCGTTCAGCGTGGCCAGCCGGTGCGCAATCACGATGGCGGCCCGTCCCTCCCACAACTCAAGCAGCGACTCTTGAATGCGGGCCTCGGTTTCTGAGTCCAGCGCCGACGTCGCCTCATCCAAAATGACCAGGTCGGCTTCTTTCAGAAACGCCCGAGCAATCGCGATGCGTTGTCGCTGCCCCAAGCTCAGCTTGATGCCTCGTTCACCAACAAACGTCTGGAAGCCGTCTGGCAGCGAGTCGATGAAGTCGCCGATGTTGGCTTTGTCGGCCGCCTCGCGAATGCGGGCCAGATCGGCCGGGCCTGGCTCGGCATATCCGATGTTGTATTCGATCGTCTCTTGAAACAGCGATGTGTCTTGCGGGACATACGACTGCAGCGAAGCGAGATCATTGGGGCCAACCGGACGACCGTCGACGAGAATCTCGCCTTCTGTCGGTTCGTAAAAGCCAAGCAGAATCTTGATGAGCGTCGACTTTCCTTCACCGCTCCGACCAACGATCCCGAGCCGCTCACCCTTTCGAACGGAAAAGCTCACATCGTCGAGTACCAAACGGTCAGGTTCATCCGGATAGGCAAAGCGCAGATTACGGATCTCGATGCTCTCGCGCATGCCGCCGACGTTCTCGGCGACAGCGCGGTCGCTAGCTTCGTTCCCAATCGGAGCGGCCGGACCTTCACCACCCACAGACCCGTTGCGCGCCGCGACACGTGCGCCACCTTCCGGACGTTTACCCGGGTGAGTGATGATGTTCCGCCCAGGGAACAAGTAGGTGTAGGCCTCGCGGAATCGGGCCGATTTGTCGATCCACTCGCCAAGATTGTGAATCACGTTCCAGTACTGGTTTGTGAAGTCGATCAGCACGGTGATCGACACGACCATCGCGGTGAACGAGATATTTCCCTGGTCGAACTGGTACCAGCTGAACCCCATCACCACGGCCCAGAGCACGCCTCGAATCAGCACTGACGACACGCCCCAATACGCCGAGATGGCGTAGCTGAAGCTCACGTCGTCTTCGATCAGACCATCGATCTGCTCGTCGTTGCGCACGATCTCTTTTGGCTGGGCTCGAAACGAAAACACGTTGACGAAGTTCGAGTACGAATCGAAGACCCGACCGGTGTTGTCTGAGGTGTTGTTGGTGAGTCGACGCTGACGCTCGTGCACCGGGCCAGCCACCATGGTCATGACAACGCCGGATGCGATCAAAAAGATGGCGTACACCAGGGCGTTGCCAGACGACGTGCGCCACAACAGCACGACATACACCGGGATCGACGACAGCACCGGCAGGAAGCCGAAGTGGGCTGCATCCCACAACACCTGGATGTGGTTGCGAATGTCGTTGACGTAGCTCGCCACCTTGCCGGACGGCCGATCGACAAAGGCCTGATAGTCCTCTGACCACACCGTGTCGAAGGCGATGCGCTTGAACTCATACGTGAGGGGTTGAATCTTGGCCGACATGTAGAAGTCGGCGAGCGTCCACACCAAGAAGTGCACAAACCCGGTCACGAACAGCAGTGCAAGAAATCGGCCGGCCCGCCCCGGATCGTCGGCCGAGGTGGCCATCTCAGCCAAGAAGTACGGGTGCAGCGCTGGGAGCGTCGAGGCGACGATCCGCAACAGGTTCACCACGGCCATGCGGCCCCGATATTTGCCGATCATTGATCGAATCGCGGCGAACGATTGATCGTCACGACCTGCTGTTGACGAGGTCGCAGAGAGCATTCCCGCAGGCTAGTTCTCTACACCCTGTCACCCGGGTGAATAACCCCGTGCCGCCAGCCACGATGGAAGAAATCGCCGAATTTGTTGTTAGAACTCGAATGTGAACTCCCCGGGCGGCCATTTTCATACACCTACGCACGGAAGCGACCGGATCTCGATCTCCGGGTTGCGTGCGATCACGATCGTTGGTGCGCTCCCCCACGAGCGAGAGATCGAACAGCCGCTTCAGATCGACCTCGATCTCCGCGTCGACCTGCGAGACCCAGGCCTCACAGACGAACTCGGCGACACCGTGCACTACGGCCTCGTTGCCGATCGGGTCGTCGCCGTCGTTGAAGAATCGAAAGACATCCTTCTCGAGCGCCTCATCGCCCGCATCGCAGACGAAGCCCTGCAATTCGACAGGGTCGAGGCGGTCGATGTGACGCTGACAAAGCTGCGACCACCGCTTGCGGTCGACGCCGTCTCGACCTCGGTGTCGATCAGCCGCACACGGGCCGAGCTGTCCGTGCCGCCTCACACCGTGAACCGGGCATTCATCGCCCTGGGATCAAATCTCGGTGACCGCGCCGGCTACCTCAGCTTTGCGGTCGAGCAACTGGGCAACGTGGTGGCGCAATCGCAGGTGTATGAGACCGCACCGGTTGGCGGACCTGAAGACCAAGGGCCGTATCTCAACATGGTGGTCGAGATCGAAACATCGCTCGACCCCTTCGCCCTTCTGCGCCGCTGCCAGCGCATCGAAAGCGAGGCGATGCGTCAGCGCACCGTTCGCTGGGGACCACGCACCCTCGATGTCGACATCGTGTTCTTCGGCGACGTCGCCATTCAAAGCGAAGAGCTCACGATCCCCCACGCTCACTTCGCCGAGCGACGATTCGTGCTGGCTCCGCTCTCCGACATTGCTCCCGATCGGTGCCCGGATGGATGGGACACCCAGCTTCCGGCCGACGACATTCAGGCCCTCGGCCAGCTCGGCGACTAGCGCACCCCCGATGACCGGCGTACGAACCTTTCCTCGACAAGCTGCACAGCCTCACAAGGGCTCGCGCACCGTCTCGGTGTGCGTTCCGTGTCGCAACGAGGAAGAAACGATCGGCGACCTCGTCACCACGATTCGCACCGAGATGATGAGCGGCGACGCACCGTTTGTCGATGAGCTGATCGTGATCGACGACCGCAGCACCGACAACACCGCGATCGTCGCGGCAGACGCAGGTGCTCACGTGGTGTCTATCGACGACATCCATGCAGCCCACGGCGTTGGCCAGGGCAAAGGCAACGCTCTCTGGGCCAGCCTCATTGCCAGCACCGGAGATGTTGTGGTGTGGTGCGACGGCGACGTCACCAGCCTCGAAGGCAACTGGATCTCGAACCTGGCTCGCCCGCTGCTTGATGACGACTCGGTCGCACTCGTCAAGGCGATGTACGACCGACCTACAGATCTCGGCGGAGGTGGACGAACCACCGAGCTGGTCGCCCGCCCAATGCTGTCTCGCTGGTTCCCTGAACTCACCGCCGTGGCCCAGCCCCTCACCGGCGAGTACGCAGTTCGACGGTCAGTCGTCGAAGAGCTTGAGCTCGAACAAGGCTGGGGCGTCGAGATTGGTCTTCTGATCGACATCGCCGAGGCCTACACGCCACGGGCGATCGCTCAGGTCGATCTCGGCACACGGCTGCATCGCCATCGGCCGCTCGAGTCGCTGTCTGTGCAAGCCGCAGAGGTCATGGCCGCCGTGCTTGATCGTGTTGGCGATGTGCCAGCTGGACGCCGTTCGAGCACCTTGACGTCCGACACCATCACGTCCGACACCTTGAAGCGAGCAGACGGCACGGTGGTGGAGCTCAACAACAACCGTCGCCCGTCGGTGGCATCGGTGCGGGCCGCCACCCGTCAGCCAACTAGCTGATACCGAGCGCCGCCTCATGGCGGCGAATCTTCGCGGGGATGTGCGCTCGCCCATACTCCGGCTGCTGCTGAATGACGATGTCGAGCAACTCGTCGTGC
>CALLGK010000071.1 GCA_938009905.1 uncultured Acidimicrobiales bacterium
GCCCGACCACATCTGGGAGGAGAACCCAATGAAGTACGCAGCACTGATCTACAGCGACGAGACCAATCCCGAGATCAACCCCGATCCAACAAGCGAGGCCTTTGGCGCCGTGATGGCCGGGTACCTGAAGTTTGGCGAAGACAACGAAGACGTCATCGTCGGTGGCGAGGCACTCGAGCCAACGTCGACCGCTACGTCTGTGCAGGTGCGCAACGGCGAGATCGTCACGACCGACGGCCCCTTTGCTGAAACGAAGGAACACCTCGGCGGGTTCTATCTGATCGAGGCAACCGATCTCGATCACGCGGTGAAGGTTGCGGCGCAGATCCCTCACGCATCGAACGGCACCGTCGAAGTTCGACCCATCATCTCGTTCGACTGACGTGACAACGCCGGCCACCTCGCATGCGGCCCAAGCCGCCGCAGACCTCGTCAGAGCCGAGTGGTCGCGCCTCCTGGCGAGCTTGCGAAGCGATCTCGGCAGCCTCGAGCTGGCCGAGGACGTCGCCCAGGAGGCGCTCGAGGTGGCGCTGGCGCGGTGGCCAGAGCAAGGCGTTCCGTCCAGCCCGGGGGCATGGATTACAACGGTGGCTCGACGACGGGCGATTGACCGGTTGCGGCGAGACCGCACTCAGCAGGACAAGTTGGCCATGGCTGCCCGCCTCGAAGCACGGGCCGGCACCGCATACCAGCCGGGCGAGTCGCTCTTGCGCGACGAACAGCTCCAGCTGATCTTCGGATGCTGTCACCCGTCGCTCAGCATCGAAGCGCAAATGGCGCTCACCCTTCGCTGTGTCGCCGGGCTATCGACCCGTGAGATCGCATCGGCCTTTCTCGTGAGCGAATCCACGATGGCCCAGCGCCTCGTGCGAGCCAAGAAGAAGATCGAGACAGCTGCCATCCCCTTCCGCATCCCGCCAGACAACGAGCTGTTGAGCCGGTCCAACGTGGTGCTCAACGTGATCTACCTCATCTTCAACGAGGGGTACACGAGCGCAGAAGGCGACACGCTCGTTTCGTTCGACCTGTGTCACGAGGCCATTCGCCTCGGCCAACTTCTCACCGAACTCCTGCCCGAGGATCCGGAGCCGCTTGGCCTCGTGGCCCTCATGCTGTTGCTCGATGCCAGACGCGACGCTCGCACCGATCTCAACGGCGATCTTGTGCTGTTGGCTGACCAAGACAGAAGCCTGTGGAATCAGACGTCCATCGCTGAGGCGGGTCGTTTGCTCGACCGCGCCCTGCGTCTCGATCGACCCGGCGCGTACCAATTGCAGGCGGCAATCAACGCCCTTCACGCTGAGGCACCATCGATCGCTGCGACAGACTGGCGACAGATCGAGCATCTCTACGGCTCGCTCTATGTGCTGCAACCCACCCCGGTGGTTGCGCTCAACCACGGAGTTGCGTTGGCCGAGGCAGAAGGTCCACAACGAGGCCTCGACCACCTCGCCCGCGTAGCCGAGGCGTTGGACGGCTATCAGTACTTTCATTCGGCCAGGGCCGACTTGCTGCGCCGCCTGGAAAGGCCCGAAGACGCAAGGGCCGCATACACACGGGCCCTCGAGCTCACGACAAACGAGGCCGAACGTCGCTTTCTCACGGGACGGCTTGCCGAGCTCTAGCGAGCCGACTCGACCGCCATCGTCTGGAGCCTGCTTGCTGCATGAGCCATGCTGTCGAGGTGTTCTTCGAAACGACGCTGACTCGGGCCCGGATCGACGAGATGACCACCAGTGGAGGTTGGACCAACGAGCTTCTCGTTGACCGGTTCTTCGCTGCAGTCGAGGACCACCGAGACGACCCGCTGATCATCGACGAACACGGAGTGGTGAGCTGGGGCGAGACCGCTGCGCTCCTAGATCGGTTCTCCGCTGCGTTGATCGCTGCCGGCATTCGACCGGGCGATGTGATCCAGCTGCAGCTGCCAAACAGACGTGAGTTCCCGATCTTGGTTCTGGCCGCCGAGCGAATCGGTGCGGTGATCAACCCCATCGCTCCGATCTTCCGCACCAACGAAGTGACAGTCATGTCGGAGCTGGCTCAACCAAAGCTCGTGGTTGCCGTCGACGGATTCCGGGGCTTTGCGCTTGGCGATATGCATGCGCAGGTTCGGGAGCAGTCCCCGTGGGTTGAGCAGCTGGTTGTGATCGAGACCGACGGCTACACCATGCCTGCGGATGCTTTGAGCCTCGACGAGTTCCTTGCCAGCGGCGACGCCTCGCCGGTAACCGACCGCGAGCTCGAACTCCTTCGCCCGTCAGCGAACGACGTGTGCGAAGTCATCTTCACCTCGGGAACCACCGGCCAACCCAAGGGTGTTATGCACACCCAGAACACGTTGAACGTCGCCGCCGACCTCTGGCTCGATCGTGTTGCTCCCGATTGCTCGGTGTTCCACATGGCATCGACGTTGGCCCATCAGACTGGCTATCTCTACGGCGTTCGGGCTCCGATCTTTGCCGGCGGCACCGTGGTGTATCAGGAGGTCTGGGACCCAACCGAGTTCGCCCGGTTGATCGAAGCCCACCAGATCGACGCATCGATGGGAGCAACTCCGTTCCTCGCCGACCTGATGGCCGTTGACGGGCTCGGCGATCGCGATCTGTCGTCGTTCAAGGCGTTCGTGTGTGCGGGCGCCACCATTCCCCTGCCGGTGCTCGAAGCAGCCCGCAACGAGTTGCCGTGCACCGTGCTGCCCGGTTGGGGCATGAGCGAGACCGGACTCTCAACGATCGCGCAACGCGACGATCCGTTCGAGAAGCTCTCGACCGACGGCTTGGTGTTGCCAGGCAACGAAGTGCGCGTGGTTGACCCTGACGGCGTGCCGGTCGCTGCCGGCATAGAGGGCGACCTGCAGTTCCGCGGCTCTGAGACGTTTGTTGGCTACGTACAGGGTCGAGAGCTCACCGACTCATGCTTCCGAGACGGATGGTTCGACACCGGCGACCGAGCGATCATGGACGACGACGGCTACATCTCGATCAGCGGCCGCACGAAGGACATCATCATTCGAGGCGGCGAGAACATCCCGGTGAAGGAAGTCGAGGACGCGATCCTTCGCCACCCCGGCGTAGCCAACGTTGCCGTGATCGCCAAGCCACACAACCGACTTGGCGAGGTGGGCTGTGCGGTGGTCCTCGCGGAGGGAACCGCCCCGACGCTCGACGAGATCGTTACGTTTCTCGACGAACAGTCGGTGACCAAACAGTTCTGGCCAGAGGACCTCATCGTGGTCGACGAGTTCCCCATGACGCCGAGCGGAAAGATCCAGAAGTTCCAGCTTCGAGCCTTGCTCGACAGCTAGCTAGCCGATCAGTCGAAGGTGAACCCTTCGTAGCCCGCCGCTGCGCATTCGGCCAGCGTCCGGAGATAGAGATCGCTGTTTGGCATGTTGAGGAGCTGGCGCCGCTTGCCCGGCACGTTGGCTCCCATATACCAACTGTTTGCCTTTCCGAACAGCGTCATCTCGGCCCAGTCGGCCAGCACTCCCGTCCACTTCTGGGCATGGGCAGCATCGGTGTCGAAGCGAGTGAGGTTGTTCGAGCGAAGGTGCTCCATCAGATCGACGATCCACTCGCCCTGAAGCTCGGCGCAGACGGGTCCGTTGCAAAACGACGCGGCGCTTTGCGGTCCGTAGAGCATGAGCATGTTGGGAAACCCCGGAGCGGCGATTCCTATGTGGGTATCGACACCGTCGGCCCAGGCATCCCCGATGAGTCGGTCGTTTGCGCCTCGAAAGTCCATGCGGGTGAATCCGCCGGTGTTGGCGTCAAAGCCCGTGGCCAGCACCAACACATCGAGGCGGACGTCACCGGCCTCGGTTCGCACACCCGACTCGGTGATCTCCACGAGAGGGTCGAGCTTCAGGTCGACGAGCGACACGTTGGCCTGGTTGAAGATGTCGTAGAAGTTCTGTTCGAGCGATGGCCGCTTGGTGCCAAACGGATAGGGCGGATCCGTCGGAGCAAGGCTCTCGTGTAGCGACTCGTCGTGGATGCGAGCTCGCACCTTGTCACGCCAGAAGTCGTACGACAGACGATTCGACTCGAGGTTCGACAGCGTGTCCCTGAACGTGCCAACCCAGAAGTGGAACCCGCCCTTGGCCCATCGATCTTCGAAGATCTCCAGCCGTTCTTCTTCTGAGACGGCGAGGGCCGACCGGTTGTCGCGTTCCATGTCATGGAAGCTCCCGGGCGGCGCGTTTCGGCGCCGGAAGGTCTCGGGGTAATCGCGTTTGGCGACGACCTGTTCTTCCGACGTCAGCGAGCGCTGCGCCATCGGGATGGCATACACCGGGTTGCGCTGAAAGATCGTAAGGTGTTCGGCCTCGGCTGCCGCCTCTTGGGCGACCTGCACGCCGCTGGCCCCGGTGCCAATGATGCCAACGCGCCTGCCAGCGAGCGAAAGCCCCTCAAGAGGCCATCGGGCAGTGTGGTGGCTCTCACCCCTGAACGTTTCGAGCCCTGCAAGCTCTGGCACATACGGCGCCGAGCCGAAGCCGGTGCACATGATCAGCCACTGGCAGTCGTAGGCCCGATCGTCGTCTGTGCCCAGCTGCCAACGACGGCTGCTGTCATCGAAGCGCGCTGATGTGATGCGAGTGTTTAGATCAATGTCTGGCGACAGGTTCCACACCGCGTCGACATGCTCGAAGTAGTCGACCAGTTC
>CALLGK010000072.1 GCA_938009905.1 uncultured Acidimicrobiales bacterium
AGCTTCACCACCGCCTTCGTGATGATGCCGAGCGTGCCCTCGGCTCCCACAAACAGATGCATCAAGCCATAGCCAGAAGCGTCTTTGCGAAGCGATCGGAGGGCGTTCCAGACCCGACCGTCTGGCAACACCACTTCGAGACCGAGCACTTGGTCGCGCATCGTGCCTGATCGCAACACGTTGATGCCCCCGGCGTCGGTTGACAACCCGCCGCCAAGCGTCGCGGTGCCCCTCGCCCCCCAGTCAGCCGCCAGCTGCCGATCAACGTCGCGGGCCGCCTCTTGCAGCTGTTGGATGGTGGCGCCGGCCTCGGCGGTCATGGTGAAGCAATCCGTGTCGATCTCGATGATCTGGTTCATCCGTTTGGTTGAGATCACAACGGAGTGCTCATCGGTTGGAATTGACCCGCCGGAGAGTCCGGTGTTTCCGCCTTGGGTGACCACGTGAACGCCAGCTTCGCGACACATCACAACGACCGCGCTCACTTCGTCTGTTGTTGCGGGGCGGGCCACGAGCAGCGGAGCCTGCGTCCACAGACCGCGGTGATCGGTGGACGCATCAGCGGTGTCTGATCCTTCGAGCCAGCCGCGGGGTCCGAGCAGCTCCTTCAGCTCGTCGACGACGGTTGCGGTACTCGGCTTGGGCATAGGCGCACGCTAGTTGGCGCCATTCGAAACATCGGTAGTGACCCGTGAGTTCCAGGCGGAACGCAGCCCCTCAACTGCATTCCGCCCAAACTCCTCCCGCCGTTCCCTCCGGACATGGATCCCTCCCTCCGAGGACACGTCCGACGACAGGTGGCTTGCCCTAGTCGCTCGCTCTCGAGGAGGCGAAGACTGGGACGTCTGGGGTGATAAAGAGCCGGTGCATTCGCTCGTCGCAATCGACGAGATACCTTCCGACGTCATCTCCGTGTAGGTGTCCTTCCACTGAGCCCAAGTACCGAACAGCGGCGGCCCGATGTTCTGGGGCGACTCCTGGTACGGAGTCGCTGGTGGCTCGGCCTTGAAACTCAGTGAACCGGTTCAGCTCTGCGTCGTCGCAATCGCTTCCCTGGGGAGAGACCGCTGGGACGGGGATTGAGACGACAACAGGTGCCTTCTGTAGCCCTGACCACGGGGCTGGGCCGGCAGAGCACAGCACGAGTTCTACACCGTTCCAATGGAACCATCCGTGCACGCAGCGCAAGCCACCTGCTGGTTCAGAGAACGACACGGACATCTCGACCGTGCTTGTGAGGACGTGTGGTGAGAGTTCGCGGGCCAGTGAAGCGGCGATCGGCAAAGCGGCCTGTCGAACGTGATCCACCATCGCCGGTGCATCAACGTCGTCGACAGTGAGTGTGGTGCCGGATTCGTGAATCCCTGTAGGCGTGACTTCCTCCACACCTGCAGTCAACAGAGGGCGCGTTAGCTGGGCGTTAACCGAGCGTCAGTTGTTTGGATCTTGGTTGGATCACCGTTTCGGTGGTGGCCCGTAATCCGCTCCATACTGGGGAGAATGGCGAATGCGCAACTTCTCAGAGATCGGCTGGTTTCTGCTGTCGATCCTCGCTGGAACGGTGGTCTTTGTGCGCTGTTTGGCGGCCCGGGCATGGGGAAGTCAACGCTCATCCGCCAGGCGATGTTCGAAAGTGGTGCGCTCAACCGTGGTGACGAGCATCTGATTCGTTGTCGGCCGGCGTGGACCGCAGCGTCGTTGCATCGGGCAATCGCTCAGGCCGCTGGAATCTCCGATATCGCCACGATCGACGGCCATCCAGACGAACTTGCCGGTGCGGTGACTGAGCGTCTGTGGTCTGCGGCGCCTCGCCGGGTCGGCCTCGTTCTCGACGACCTGCATGTGGTCGACGAGGGGGCGCTGAGTTACGTGGTTGCCCTGTCGCAGTTGCTACCGGCAAACGCACATCTGATGGTCGCCAGCCGAGATCATCCACGAATCGTGGCCATGCTGATGAGCGAGAGTCCGGCGCTGGTCGTCGAAGAAAGCTCGCTGCTGTTTACCGATGCTGAGGTGGCGCAGCTCGCTGACGGGGTCGGACTGTCGTCGAGCTCGCTCGATAGCGCCGGCGGTTGGCCCGCGGTGCTCGCGTTGACGGTGTCGGCGGGGCCAGACGTGGCCGGTGCCTATCTGTATGAAACGGTCCTTGCGGGCCTGAGCCGACAGCAACAGGGCGATCTTGCGGTGGCTGCGACGCTTGGTGAACTTGACCGCGACGTGGCCCAACACGTGCTCGAAGGTCCGGTCGCTGCACTCAATGCGGTGCCGCTTGTCGACCTGCCCGTTGGCGGCGGCGTGATCGTGCACGACCTCTGGAAGGAACCGCTTCAGGGATTGGTCAGCCAAGAACGACTCGAAGATGCGGCGAAGACGGCGTCGAGGGCGGCCCAGCGAAACGGCGACGTCGAACGAGCCATCAGCGTGCTGGCATCGGTTGGCCTGCTGACGGAGGCTCGCCACACCGTCATCCAACATATGGCCGAGGGGGCAGACCGCGTTCCTGTGGTGCGAGTCGATCGCTGGTTGCAAATGTTTGTTACGCCTGACCAGGCCATGCTGCGCCAGACGTTGCAGCTGATTAGGGCCGGGCTTGTCGAGGGGCACGTCGAAGCTGATCGGCTCGACGCGTTGATCGATCGGGCCCGCAACGGCAGCGAGCTCGACCTCGAAGCGCTGCTGTGCGAAGTGCGGTTCGCTGTTGCGTGGTCGGCCGACGATGTCGAGCAGTGCATCACGCTCGCGACACGGATGGGTGAGCTTCATGATGAGGGCGTAGATATCGCTGCTCACGCGCCGTTCACGGCCCAGATCACCGCCGCTCGAGCCGTTGGCGAGAACGAACGTGCGCTCGATCTGATCCGTAGGGCCAGGTCTGAACTCGATGTGTCGAGCGGCCTCGACTGGTGGAACATTCCGCTCGAGCTTGAGATCTTGCTGGCGCTGGGGCGGCCGTTCGAAGCGCTCGATCTGCTCGAACAGCACAGCACCCGGCTCACGGCCGCCAACGTGCGTAGCGTCACCTACGGCCTCACCTACTGGTTCACTGGGCAGGCCGACCGAGCGATCGCTGCACTCGACTCGTTGCTGATTCCCGAGGGGCGTTTCCACGGGGTCGAGCGAAGTTGGATCACCACGGCCGAGCTGTTCAGGCGCTGGCGCGGCATTCCCGTCGAAGGCCCGGTGCTTGTGCCAGACGATCCGAACGAAACGCTCAGCACCTACTCCCGGGTTTGCGAAGGGCTCTGCGAAGTGGCGTCGCTCATCGATTCTGGTGACGAGGCTGCCGCCGGCGAGAGTGTCGGCGAACTGGCCGCTCGGCTACCGCCAACAGACGGCATCACGATGAACGCTTGGTTTATGGGCGCAGCAGCGTGGTACGTGCTTCGAGAAGCCGACCGGCCAATGCTCGATGCGTTCATGACCGACGGGCTTATCGGCGAGGCTAACGCCACGTTCCGGGCGTTTCTGTCGGCCCGCGACGCAGGCGTGCTTGACCAGATCGACCAAGAGGCGTGGCTCTCGCCCGAGCAACTCAGCACGGTTTTCCCTTTGCGCTGGGCCACCGAGTTCGCGCTTCGCTTGCCAGACAGCGCAACCCAGTTCCGTGACGACATTCTCTCGTCACTCGAAGTTGGTGGATCGCGGATCCTCGAGTCGCTTGCGTCGAGTGACGACCCGGTGCTGTCTGACCGAGCGATTGCCGTGCTCGCTGATCGCCCAGCCGAGCCGATCGCACCGGTGCAGGTCACCCTGCTCGGCGAGCCACATCTGAACCTGCCAGGTTTGGACGAACCTTCCGATTGGCGTCGCGGGCGGGTGCGCGCTCTGCTCGGCCTGCTCGTAACTCGTGGCCGCATCACCCGCGAAGTAGCCATCGATTTGCTGTGGCCCAAGCTCGATCTCGCTGCCGGGCGCCGCAACCTGCGTGTCACGCTCTCGTACCTGATTCGCACGCTCGAGCCCGAGCGCCCCAAGCACACGCCGTCGTGGTTCATTCAGGCCGACCAGCAGACGATTCGCCTCACGAGGGAGGGCATCGAGGTTGATCTCTGGACGTTGAAGGACGCTCTCGTCGAAGCGAAGACGTTCCAGAGCGAAGGACTTGCGTCGAAGTCGATCGAGGCGCTTCGAGTTGCCTGCGAGGCCTACACCGGGCCGCTGCTGCCAGCGCTCGACGACGAGTGGATCTACGACGAGAACAACGTGCTTACTCGCGAGACGGTGGCCGCATGCCTGCGGCTGTCGGCTCTGCTCGTTGCCGGCGGGTCAGATGAGGGAGTGCGGTGGGCCCGTCGGGCAACCGAGATCGATCCCTACTCGATTGAGGCTCACGAAGCCCTCGTCGCCGTGCTCTCCGATGAGTTCTCGCCCGAGCGTCAAGCCGCCCAAGCCCGCCTCGACGCCCTCATCGCCTAACGAAAACACCCGTTCTGGAGGTCGTAGAGCACCAAAACGTGCCCTACAGCCTCCAAATCTCGTCACGCTTTTTGTTCTGGAGGCCATAGAGCACCGAAACGTGGTCTACGGCCTCCAGTTCGGCTCAGCCCGGGCTCGTGAGGGTGGCGGGGGAGAGGACGTTGCTGTCATCTGTGACCTCGTAGGTAGTGCCAGAGTGCACGTCGAGCGGCGCGGTAAGGCCGCCGGTGAACACGATGTCGCCTGGATTGAGCAGTGGCGCCATCGGGTCGCCGCCGAGCGATTCGTTCTCGGCTGCCAAACTGCGCAACAACCACGCAACGGCCTCGGCCGGGTTTCCCATGGCCGCCGTTGCCGCCCCGTGGTGGTGATCTTGATCATCGCCAAACACGATGGTGACCGCAGCGGGGTCGTCGATCTGTGCGACCTCACCAACCATATAGCCCGCGGCCGATGAACCGTCTGCGGTGTTGTCGAGCCAGTCGAAGTTGAAGTCGGGGAAGCGCGGGTCAACCAACTCGAGCCCGAGCGCCCACCCGGCGGCGCCGGTCACGATCTCGTTGATGGTCGATAGGCCATCAAGCGCTGTGCCCGCAACGTACACCAACTCCGGCTCGACCTTCGCTTGTCTGAACCGTCCGAGATCGTCGCCGCTCGCAACAAGCTGCGAGTCCCACAATCGACCCCAGTTCGGGCGGGCGATACCCAGGGCCTCGCGCATGGCCGCTGACGTCCATCCGAGCTTGTAACCGGTTGCGGCTTCGCCATCGTCGAGGCGGAGTTGATCGCGAGACCTTGCAACGGCACGTGCGTCGTTCCAGCTGAAGTCGCTGAACCTTTTGGTGAACAGTTCGACAGGTGTGCGCGAGTGCTCGGCCTCCCGAAGCTCGACGGCGAGCGCAACGGCATCAAGAGCGGTCATGTCGGACTCCTAGCCGTTCAGCGACGTCGTTCCACGACGACTCGGCGTTGGCGATGTCGAACCACATCGTTTCGATCCCGAAGGCACGGGCACCGTCGACGTTGCCTGGCTGGTCGTCGACAAACAAGATGTGCTCCGCGGCGACGCCGGTGATGTCGACGGCGCGCTGGTACGCACGCGGGTCGGGCTTCAAGATGCCGGTGTCTGAACAGTCGACGAGATGATCGATCTGCTGCAGCAGCGGAATGCCGGCCTTCCACTCGTCGCCGTGGAACGCAGCCAAGTCGTTCGTGAGCACCGACACGGCGATGCCCGAGGCCTGAGCCCGGGCGACCACATCGTTGCAGCCCGGCCTGATGAGCTCCGGCGATGGTGGGTCGTACAGCAGCGTCATGTACGTCCTGGTGTCCATCGGACGCGACACCAGCTCGCCCACATGGCGGGCTCGCTCTGCCCAATACTCTCGCTCGTTCAGCCCCTGGCCACTCACGAGCTCCTGCCAGAGCGGGTCGGTGGATGGATCAATCGGTCCGAGCCAACTCAGGGTGCCGGGGTCGAGCCCAAGCTCGCGCTCGGCCTTGTGATGCAGCTCGACGGGATTCACCAGGCACACCCCACCGAAGTCGAGCAGGAGGAGTTCGGGCTGCGAGTTAGCCATGCCTGGCTCCTGGGTGGTGCGGTTCTGGTGGATCGTCGCGGTTCCACGTTTCGGCCCGAGCCAGCAGGTGCTCTCGAAGCGAGCCGGGCTCTGGCGTGGGTGGCCAGGGCAGGTCGACCACCACATCGCCGTCGTCAATCTCAACATCAACCGCAGTCAGGCACGCCGCCGACTCCGCTTCGGAGCACAGCCGACCTTCTGGTAGTTCGTAGCGCCAGAAGTGGTGCGGGCAGATGAGCACGCCGTCGGCCACGTGGGCGCCGGTCAGAGGCAAGTCCTGATGCAGACAGCGGTTGACGAATGCCCGCACGCCGTCGTCGGTTCGCACAACGACTGCATGGCCATCGGCCAGGGCAACCGCCTCGTTCTGCGGTAGTTCATCGAGTGGAAGGCGTGAGCGGGCCATCAGTTGTGCCCGATGTAGCCGAGTCGTCTTGAGACGAGTGCAGCAGTTTCCATCGTGAGGTGAGCCAGCTCTCGCCGGATGGGGTCGACGCGTTCTGCTGGACCAGCGACGCTGATTGACGCAATCGTTCGGCTGCCGTGATCACGAATCGGTGCGGCCACGGACACAACACCCACCTCAGACTCGTGCCGGTTCTCGGCATAACCCCGCTGCCTTGTGAGCTCGAGATCGGCCCGCAACGCCTTCTGCGTCGTGAGCGTGTGAGGTGTGCGGGGTTCGAGCTTCCAACCCTTCAGCAGCGTCTCGAGATGGTCACGGGGAATGAACGCTAAGAGGGCCTTGCCGGTGCCCGAGCAATGGGCCGAGTTGCGACGGCCAATGGCCAGAAACATCCGGAGTGTGTGCTGACTCTCGAGCCGCTCGACGTACACCACATGACGGCCGTCGAGCACCGCCACCTGCACGGTTTCGCCCGAGCGGTTCCGCAGATCGGTCATGGGGGAGAGGACGGCCTCATGAAGATCCAGCTGGCTCGACACAGCAGCAGCCAGGTCAAACACCACGAGACCCAGCCGGTACCGGCCCGACTCATTGTCTTGCTGGAGCATGCCCTCTTCGGTGAGGGTGGTGAGCAAGCGATGCACGCTCGATTTCGACAGCTCAAGATGGCGAGCGAGGTCGCTGACACCCCACTCGCGATCGTTGGCAGAGAAGGCCTTGAGAAGCCGGACGGCGTTGGCCACCGACGTCAGTGTCGAGCTACTCACAGAAGACGACCATACTCACCCGTTCCTGTATGCGGGACATCATCCCATCGAGCGGAACGCAAGTTGTAGCGTCCGTCACACATGGGAGTTCTCCGTCTCAGCCACGTCGACATCACGGTCACCGACCTCGAGTTGGCGCACGCGTATTACACCGAAGTGATGGGCCTCGACCTTGTCGAACGCTCAGCCGATCGGCTCTATCTGAAGTGCTGGGACGAACGCGACCATCACTGCCTGTCGATTCGCCAAGACGCACGGGTCGGACTCGACCGCGTGTCCTACAAGTGTGATCACCCCGACGACCTCGCTCACTTCGAATCTCGGGTCGAGGCAACGGGCCGCGGAGTGCAGCGCGTATCCTCAGGCTCAGAAGTTGGTCAGGGAGAATCGATCAGGTTCGAACTGCCGTCTGGCCAAGAGATGGAGCTCGTGGCGGACGTCGAGAAAGTCGGTGGCCGTCTACCGCTCGTGAATCCGCAGCCGATCGTGCAGGGCTTGGTTGGCATCGCCCCTCCTCGCATCGATCACGTGTTGCTCCACGCCGAAGAAGTTGGAGAAGTCGCTCGCTTCTTCCAAGACGTGCTCGATTTCCGCCTCACCGAGCAGGTGCTCAGCGGCCAGGGCCATCAGATCGGCGCCTTCCTCGAACGGTCGCACCGGCCCCACGACATCGCGTTTGTGCAGGGCCGCAACGGCGGACTGCACCACTTCTCGTTCTGGCTCGACGACTGGGACCACATCCGCCGAGCAGGCGACATCCTCGCCTGCAACTCGATCGACGTCGACGTTGGCCCGACCCGTCACGGCATCACACGGGGCAACACGATCTACTTCTTCGATCCGATGGGCACTCGCAACGAGGTGTTCACCGGCGGCTACCGACCCGACCCGGACTTCCCCACGATCACCTGGACAGAAGACCAACTCGGTCGGGCGATCTTCTACTACGAAGGCGAGCTCAAGGGCCGCTTCATGAGCGTGCACACCTGATGGGCGTTCTTCGACTTTCCCACGCCGAGATTCGGGTGCCCGACCTCGAGCTGGCTCACGCCTACTACGCCGAGGTGGTTGGCCTGATCGAGACCGCACGCACCGACGATCGGGTCTACCTGAAGGCCTGGGATGAGCATCAGCATCACTCGATCATCTTGCTCGCAGCGCCAACCTACGGACTCGAATCGCTCGGCTTCAAGGTCGAGTTCGAGAGTGATCTTGACGAGTTGGCAGGCCGTCTCGCCGATCGTGGCATCGAGCCGACTCGCTTCGCCGCAGGCGATCTTGGCCCAGGCTCAGGCGCCACCTGTCGGTTCACGGCACCGAGCGGACACGTTGTCGACCTGGTGCACGGCATGGAACAGGTGGGCAACGGGCTGCCGGTCCACAATCCGCCGCCAGCACCCGAAGGGCTCACCGGTATTGCGCCACCACGGATTGATCACATCTTCCTAATGTGCGAAGACGTCGATGGGGTCACCGCCTTCTTCCGCGAGGTGCTCGACTTCAGGCTCACCGAGCAGATCATGGCTGACGACGGGCACCAGCTCGTGACCTTCCTCGAACGCACGCACACCCCGCACGACGTTGCCTTCTTCACCGGACCAGATGGCGGCTTCCATCACGTGGCCTTCTGGGTCGACGAGTGGAACGACCTTCGCCACGGTGCAGACACGTGCGCCTATCACGGCGTCAACATCGAGGCCGGCCCCACTCGTCACGGAGCAACCCGCGGTTGCGGGCTCTACTTCTTCGACCCAGCCGGCAACCGCAACGAGCTCTATACCGGCGGCTACTGGTTCGATCCAGACGACGAACCAACCACCTGGACCGAGGCCGAGATGGGTCGTGCGATCTTCTCGTACCAAGGCAAGGTCGATCCGCACTACATGACGGTGCACACATGAGCGCGTCAGACCGCGTTGATCCGCCGCTGTATTTGGCTCGCCATCGAGCTAGGACGGAAGCGGGCGGCACAAACGGGGCGGAGGCGCCAGCCGCCGAGGCCGACCCGTCGACGCCGCTGTACCTCCGCCGGTTCCGTGACCGGGAAGAGGTCGGCACCGTCGTTCACGATGCCCCGCTCTGGCAACGAGCCAATCTCGGCGTGCAGCAGGCCCTCACCGAAGACAATCGCAACAAAGAGATCAGCCCACCACCGGCGTCAGCCCGCACGCTGGCCAATGACGTCTACCTCATTCGCCACGGCGAGACGCAGGGCTACTCAACCGACTCTGGCCTCACGCCGCAGGGCGTCTGGCAGGCCCATACCTATGGCCACACGCTGGCCAAGCGCATCAAGAGCGGCGAGACCGTCGTGTTTCGCCACGCCTTCACCAACCGGGCCAAGGAAACCGCCGAGAACATCCATCGAGGTTTCGCAGACGGCATCGTCCAATACGAAAAGGACGTCACCATCGTCGAACCCGGTGGCATGGACGAGTTCCGCAACTTTCAGTTCGCGGCGCCAGACGGACTCAAAGACGTCACGGCAGCGTTCCGGCAGTTCCAGGCCAAGCTTGAAGGCATCGAGCGGATCGATGCTGGCGAGCGACCGCAGTGGCTTGTCGAGATGGATCGCTTCTGGCGGACCCAACAGGGCGGCGGCGACCCCATCCAGCATTGGCTCACGATTCCGTTGCTGCACTTTGAACCACCTGCGATGTGTGTGCGCCGATTCTGGGCCGGCATCAACAGCCTGGCCGCAGAGTTTCCCGGCGCCCGGCTGGCCATCGCCACGCACTCCGGACCGATCCGAGCCTTCGCGGTGTCGGCGCTTGGCTACGACCCTGGCGAGCCATACAACACCGAGCACGTGCGGGTGAAGCTGATGGAAGGCGGCAGCCCAGACGGCGATGCGTTTGTTGGGTATCGCAACCGAGTGCAAGAGACCCGCATCCCCAAGATAGACAAGCTCCCCGCCTGGCAAGTCCACGACACCTGGGGAGGTCTGGATGCATGAGACCAGCATCGACCGCAGAACAGCTTGCCCAGTTCTCAAGGCTGCGCAGCGGAGCGGAGCAGCTGGAACTGGCGAAAGCCAGATGGCGCCGAAGGCCGCTCTGCGACAGCAGAGCCAATGTGGATGTTCGCCAGGCTGCGCAGCGGAGCGGAGCAGCAATGTACGTGAGACCCAGATCGCCGAAGGCGCTCTGCGACAGCGGAGCCAATAAGCAATGTGTGAGGCGTGTCCCGTTATCGACTGGGCCGAGATGTTGCCGACCGTTCGGTCGTTCACCGCAAGGAGAGTGGATGCTGTGAGTGATGAGTTGATTGTTTGGTACGACCGCTACGAGCGGAGCCAGAAGGAGCTGGTGGGCGGCAAGAACGCCAGCCTCGGCGAGATGATGGTGGCCGAGTTGCCCGTGCCGCCCGGCTTTGCTCTCACCATCGATGCGTATCACCTCATCTGGAGCCACGAGGGTCTGGTCGACGAGGTCAACGAGCTTCTCCGATCGATCGACCACGACGACTTCGCGGCCAATATTGAAACCTCCAACAAGATCCGTGCCGCCATCGAAGCTGTGCCGGTGCCAGACGAAGTGGTGCAGGCCCTCACCACGGCCTACGCCGCGCTGTGCGAGCACTGTGATGTTGACGATGTGCCGGTCGCCGTTCGCTCGTCGGCCACAGCAGAAGATTTGCCGGATGCCAGCTTTGCTGGCCAGCAAGACACGTTTCTCTGGGTAACAGGCATCGACGATGTCATCACCAACGTTCGTCGTTGCTGGTCGTCGCTGTTCACCGATCGGGCCATCGCCTATCGCCACCAGATGGGCTACCTCCATCAGGCCATCTCGATGTCGGTCGGCATCCAGAAGATGGTCGACCCAACTGCATCTGGCGTGGCCTTCACGCTCAACCCCACGAATGGTGACAAATCGCAGGTCGCGATCGACGCATCCTGGGGGCTTGGCGAAGCCGTGGTCTCTGGAGAAGTAACGCCAGACAACTACCTCGTCGACAAGGTGATCCACGAGATCGTGCATCGCAACGTCTCAACCAAGACGATGGAGTACCGCCTCACCGACGGCGGCACCGTCGAGAAGCTCGAAGTCGATGCCGACCGACAGAACGCGGCCTGTATGTCTGACGACGAACTCAAGGCGGTGGCGATCCTGGCCCGCAAAGCCGAGAAGCACTACGGCTGTCCGCAGGACGTCGAGTGGGCCATCGATCGTCACCTGCCAGCGGGTGAAAACGTCGTGATGCTGCAGAGCAGACCTGAGACGGTCTGGTCGCAGAAGCCAAAGAGCTCAATCAGCAAGGGGGGCGGTGACTACATGTCGTCGATTGTTTCGACGCTCGTATCTCCGCTGCACAACAAGAAGAACAACTAGGGGAGACATTCCGTTATGGCACAAAGCAGGTTCCCGAGCCCGTTCGAAATCGAAGGCCC
>CALLGK010000073.1 GCA_938009905.1 uncultured Acidimicrobiales bacterium
CTGACGCTGGGAGTCACGGCGCTTCTTTGGCTCGGTCGAGGGCCGTTTGTGCGAGGGCTGATCAACGAGAGCGGCTACGGCTCAGCCATGGCGCCGATCGGTCTCTACGGCGTGGCACTGGGCCTTGCGCACATTGCGCGAGCAGCGCTTCGGGCCACCGATCGATCAACGGCCTATCTCGTCTCAACCTTGGCGATGGCGGTTGGCACAACCGCAGCAGTGATCGTCGTGGTCGTGTCGGCTCCCACCGCGTTCGGCATGCTGACCGCTGCCGTCGTTGGCGCCGCAACTGGCGGACTGGTGGCGCTGGTCTTGGCTCGAGACTTGTTCCGAGCAGCCCCTGATCGAATCACGCAACGAGAGCTCCTCGTGCTTGGTGCACCGCAGGGACTCGCCACCGCGCTGTTGATGGTCGGTGACGTGGCTCAGCGTTGGTTCCTGCTTGACGTGCACGGTCCAGAAGCGGTCGGCTCGCTTGGTCTCGCGGTGCGTCTTTCTGTGGCCATTGCCTTCCTGTCGGTTGGCATTCAGACGGCCTGGTATCCACGCGCGTTTGGATTGCTGGAACACGAGCGTGGCCTCGAGGTGATGGCGCGAGACGCCTTGCGAATCGGTGCCCTCATTGCGCTGGCCGCCACCGTGTTCGCGGCGATCGCCCCCGAAACCGTCAGCCTCGTTGGCAGCAGTCTTTTCGCTGAATCGCTGCGACCCGTTGGCTGGATGATGGTTGCCGCTATGGGGTTGGCTGTCTTTCATGTCGTCACCGTCAGCAACGTCGTAGCCCGGGCGTTCGGCACCTTGTCTGTGGCGTCGGGCTTGGGCATGGTGGCCGGACTTCTCTTGGCCATCACGCTTGTGCCTCGCTTCGGGGCAACCGGCACGGCTGCATCGCTGGCGTTCGGCCAGTGGGTTGCGGTGTTGGTCGTCGTCGCTGGCAACCAACGGGCTGATCGAGCGGTCGTTCCGCTTCGAGATGCCGTGAGCGCCCAGGTGCTTCCGGCCGCAGCGTGTTTGGTACTGACGCTGCAAGAACATCCGCTTGCGCTTCGTGCCGCGTGTGTCGCACTTGTGGCCGGGCTGACGCTGTTCAACTTCAGGCGAACCGTTGCCGCCGTTGGTGCGACGTCCACGATCGAGGAGCGAGCATGAGCCGCAGCGCAACCGTCATGGTCTGGCCGGGGCTCGAAGCCTCGCGAAGCACCTACTCACGAGAGTTCGCACAATCACTGGTCGACCAGGGGCTCACCGTCGAGGAGTTTGCGATCCCGCGTTGGCGATTCGGATTGGCGTCTGCTGATGCGTTGCTGGTCCATTGGCCAGAGGCCGCGGCACGTGGCAACCACCCCTTGCTGCGCCGGTTGACCTTCCTCGGCTTTCTGGCTTCGGTGCTCATCTTCAAGTTGCGACGCCGGCGGGTCTTCTGGGTGTTCCACAACAAGGTTGCGCACGACGCAGAGAAGAAGTTTCTCAGCCGGTATCTCAACTGGTTTGCGCCGATGGTTGATGGTCTGTTGAGCCCGAGCAACGTTGGACTACGCGAGGCGCAGGAGCGCTACCCGAAGCTGCGCCCGGCTCGTGTCGCGGTTACCCGCATCGGTCGATACGACAACGAAGCCTTGGCCAGCCCTCCCACGCAGTCACATGACAACCCCACGAATACAGACGAGTCACCGGAGGCTGTGCGACCGCAGCTGCTCGCCTTTGGCCAGCTCCGCGAGTACAAGGGTGTTGAACGGCTCATCGAAATTATGGCTGAGGTCGACGCCGACCTGTTGATCGCCGGAGTAACGCAATCCGAGGCCTACCGGGCCAAGCTGGAGGCACTCGTCACTCGTCACGACAACGTTGCATTCGATCATCGCTTCGTTCCTGACGACGAGCTTGATCAGATGCTTGTGGCTTGCGACGGGGTCGTGCTGACCTTCGTCGACAATCTGCATTCGGCTGCGCTCCTCAGAGCCCGCTCGGCTGCGGTCCCAACTCTGACACCAGACGTCGGCGCGCTCGCTGAATATGCAGATCTCGATGAGGGCGTTCACCTCTACGACAATCCGATCACGGCCGCGGCGGTCAACAAGTTCGTTGACACAAAGCTGGAGCGGCTACCGCTCGCATGTGACGAGCTCGAGTGGAGTCACATCGGCGCTGTTGCTGCCGATGCAATACGAGAAGTTGTGAACTCGAACGGAGCCAAGAATGCGAGCATTTGACACTCTGAAGGCTGCAGCCGGTCACCTCCCCGAACCGGTTCTGCAACGCGCCCATTCAGCGTCACTCGGTGCCCGACTCCGAACCGGAAACCTTGTGTCGCCGGAACCAGAGTTTGCGCTTCTCGACAAGCTCGTGCCCGTCAACGAACACGTGATTGACGGCGGTGCCAACTTCGGGATCTTCTCGATGGCGATCGCACCACTGCTCGACACGGGCAACTGGGTGTTTGCGTTTGAGCCCGTCGCAGCGACCTATCGCATCCTCACCCGTCAGATCGAACGATCGGGCTTCACCAACATTGCGCTGTTTCCGACGGCACTGTCGAACGCCGACGGGTTTGTCGGTTTCGAAGCACCGCGGTGGGAAGACGGGCGAGAGAATCTCTATCAGTCGTCTGTGACGGCGTCTGCCCCTCCGTCGGCCATCGCCATGCGCGGAGACTTCGTCGACGGACTTGGTTCGGTTGGCTTCATCAAGCTCGACGTTGAGGGTCACGAGCTTGCTGCGTTGCAGGGTCTGCAGCGTGTGCTTGCGTCGTCTGCTCCGAACCTGCTCGTTGAGGGCGACGATCCGGCTGTTGCTGAACTTCTGGTGTCTCAGGGCTACGACTTCGTCCAACTCGACGGATCACCTAACCGCGTGTTTGTGTCGAAGCAGCGAGATGCCGATCTCAGCCTTCTGGCTGAGATCGCTACCACGTCGTAGACCCACACCCCTCGTCTGGGTCACGTCTCGATCGTTAATGCGGCGGCCGTGGCCGCAGCCGTGCGGAGGCTATTCGCCTTCGCCGGTTTCCTCTTCGCCGTCCTCAGCAACGACCGGGCACACCGGCTCGATCTGCTGCTGGTTCAGTACTGCGTTGCTGACCTTCGGCGACAGCTCGTTTGCGTCTGCGGCGAACGTGCCGTTTCGGGTCACGAGGCCCAGCACCAGGTTGTTGCTGTCGAGAATCACGCTTCCGTGAGGACCACCGGGTGTCACGTCCATCCCGACAACGCCGGTAGCCGTGCGTCGAAGCTGGGTGATGGTGCCGTTCTGCACGTCGACTCGTCCGTTCGAGAACGTGGCGACCCGCATACTCATGTCCTCGGACACATTGGTCATCGGTCCCCACGAGAGGTGATCGGCGAGCGGCGTATTCAGGCGGACAACCGCGAAGCCCGATGTGCTGAGCACACCGACCGTGCGGCCAGTGTGGCGGGTGCCGTCTTGGTGCACGATGGTTGGCGTGGTGTCCGACTCAACCTGTGACGCCGGTACGAGCACGATGCGAGCATCTAAGGCAACGCCCGCTATGGTGCCGACCTGGGGCACGCAGCCGTCGAGCGTGACGTTCACAAACGCATCACCGTAGGCGTCTGCCCAAAGGGCGACGGCGTCGGCGTCAAGCTCGGCGCCGCTCGTGGTGGTCTCGTCGTCTGAGTAGGCCAAGGTCTCACCCGGCTCGGGCAACATTGATCCGGCGACAGCGCCGCCGACCAAGGACGCAACAGCGCCAATACCAGCGGCAAGGACAGCTACGCCGTGCCTTGGTTTCTTGCCGCTTTTGAAGTTGCCTTCGACGCGGTTCGATGCAGCGCGAGCCACACGCGACTCGTCTTCGAGCGACGGGATGGGAGATGCGCTTGTGCCGATTTCGGCGGGCGGCGCCGGTGGAGGTTCGGATGCCGTCGGCCCGGCAACCGCCGTGCGTTGGTGCGGCCCGGGGCCCGGGGGCTGCGGCTGGATGGGCGGATTGACCGATTCGTGTCCAGCGGCTGGCGCATGCCGGTCGGGGAATTCCTGGGGCTCCGGTGGCAGCGATGGCGGCGTATAGGCGGGGAGCTGTGGCCCTCCGTCGAGCGCTGCTGGTGCCTGCTCCTGTGGCATCTGCCAAGCAGGCGCAACTGGGCCGGTTTCTTCAACGACAGGGGCGCCTTCTGGCACATGCGGAACGCCACAAACTGGACAACGGTCGACCGTTCTCGGCAGCAAGTTCTGGCAGTTGTGGCAACTCGGCATTGAAAGACCGCCCGAAGGGAAGCACAAAAGTGCAGGGTCGTATTCTTTAGATCGGCCTGTGGCCCGCAAACTTGAAGAAGCGTCGGACCGTCGCAAACTGCTCGTTGAGGCTGGAAATGGCGGAAATGCTTCGCTGATGGTCAGTACGCCTGTCGTTGTGCGTCCGTATCCTGATCGTGTGGTCACCCGTCCGCCTGCCGGCACAATCCCCGACGCTCCCGGCAGCTACCAGTTCAAAGACCGCGACGGGCGCGTCATCTACGTCGGGAAGGCGAAGTCACTCCGGTCGCGATTGTCGAACTACTTCCAAAATCCGCGCAACATGCACGTTCGCACCGCGCAAATGGTGGCGACCGCCGAAACCGTCGAATGGATCCAGGTTCGCAACGACGTCGAAGCGTTGATGCTCGAATACAACCTGATCAAGGAGCATCGGCCTCGGTTCAACGTTCGCCTTGTCGACGACAAGAGCTACCCTTACTTGGCGGTCACCACGAGTGACGAGTGGCCACGGCCCAGAGTGATGCGGGGAACGAAGAAGAAGGGCACTCGGTACTTCGGGCCATACGGCCATGCCTACGCCATCCGCGAAACGCTCGATCAGCTGTTACGGACGTTCCCCGTCCGCACCTGCACAGACGCCAAGTTTGGGCGTCACGAAAAGCTGGGCAAGCCCTGTCTGCTGTTTCACATCGAGAAGTGCTCCGGTCCATGCGTTGGCGAAGTCGACGCCGAGACCTACAAGGGGTACGTCGACGATCTCTGCCAGTTCCTCGAGGGCGACACCGACCCCGTCATCGAGAAGCTCGAAACCGAGATGCTCCAGTCCGCGGAAGACCTCGAGTTTGAGCGGGCGGCTCGGCTTCGAGACCGCATCGCGACGGTCCGCAAGGCTGTTGAGAAACAGCAGATGGTGGCCGAGCGCACAGAAGACATCGATGTGGTCGGCATCTCCGATGACGATCTCGAAGCGTCAGTGTTTGTGTTCTACGTGCGCAAGGGACGCGTCACCGGACGAAAGAAGCTCATCGTCGACAAGGTCGAGTCGCTCAACGAACACGAGCTTGTCGACAAGGTGCTCGAGGGCCTCTACGACGAAGAGCCCGTGATGGGCATGCCCAAGCAGGTGCTGGTGCCTGTCGAACCGTCCGATCCTGAGCTGTACGCCGATTGGCTCGGATTGCTGCGCGGTTCGAATGTCGAGATCCGAGTTCCTCAACGGGGCGACAAGGTCGAGCTGCTGGCAACGGTGGCGCGCAACGCCGAAGAAGAGTTCACTCGTCACCGCCTGAAGCGGGCCAGCGATCACAACAGCAGGGCCCGTGCGCTCAACGAACTGCAAGAGTGGCTCGAGCTGCCCGAATCGCCGCTGCGCATCGAGTGCTACGACATGAGCCACATCCAAGGCACCGACTATGTCGGTTCGATGGTGGTCGTCGAAGACGGTCTTGCCGCCCGGCGTGAGTATCGACGGTTCAAGGTGAAGACGGTTGACCAGAGCGATGACTACGCCGCCATGGAAGAGGTGCTCACCCGGCGTCTCACGAACTACCTCGAAGACCGGGCCAAGCCCGTGTCTGAGCGAGGCAAGTTTCAGTATCCACCGCAGCTGCTCGTGGTCGACGGCGGCAAAGGCCAGCTCAGTTCTGCCGTGAAGGTGCTTGAGGAACTCGATCTCTTCGACGAGATTCCGGTGTGCTCGCTCGCCAAGCGGTTCGAAGAGGTGTACCTGCCGTATCAGTCCGAGCCGATTCGGATCCCTCGGCAGTCAGAAGCCCTCTACCTCTTGCAGCGCATCCGCGACGAGAGCCACCGCTTCGCCATCAGCTATCACCGCAAGCTGCGCGACAAGCGCATGACCAAGTCGGTCATCGACGACATTCCGGGCCTCGGCCCCACACGCAAGAAGCGACTGCTCAAAGAGCTCGGAGGAATCACCAAGGTGAAGAAGGCGGAGTTGGACGAACTCAAAGCGCTGTCGTGGCTGCCAGATGCGGTTGCCGAAGCGGTCTACAACAAGACACACGGTCTTTCGTGACCTCGACGAACGACGTGCCAGCAACCGGAGCGTGGGATGAGGGGACCGCGGGATGGTGGCAGCGCGAGTTCACAGACGGGGTCGACCCGGAGTACACCGAGCAGATCTTGCCGCTGATCGCCGACGAACTGGCGGGCTACCAGACGGTGCTCGACATCGGCACGGGGGAGGGGCAGGCCGCTCGCCTGCTCGCAGCCCGTGGTGCAACCGTGGTTGGTGTCGACCCGATCTCGGCCCAGATTCACGAAGCGGGCGCCCGGGCTGATGGCCCGGCATACGTGCAGGCCCCGGCCGCATCGTTGCCGCTGGCCGACAACTCAGTCGACGCCGCCGTTGCCTGCCTGGTCTTCGAACACATCGACGATGTCGACGACGCGATCGGTGAGGTGGCAAGGGTCCTCAAGCCTGGTGGCCGATTCCTCTTTCTCTTGAACCATCCGCTTTTGCAAACGCCAAACAGCGGTTGGATCGACGACCAAATCGTCGAACCGCCAGAGCAGTACTGGCGCATCGGTCCGTACCTCGTTGAAGCGGCCACGATCGAAGAAGTGCAGAAGGACGTGTTCATCCGGTTCATTCACCGGCCGCTGTCGCGATACCTCAATGCGTTGGTGGGGGCTGGCCTGTATGTCGAGCACATGTACGAGCCCGCACCGCCCGAGGGTTTCTTGGCTCAGGCCCAGCAGTTTCGAGATGCGGCAACCGTGCCCCGACTGCTGGCCCTTCGTTGTGGGACACTGTCGTCATGAAAGTCACGGTCGTCACCGGTCTGTCCGGAGCCGGTCGCTCGGTTGCGGCGGGCGCACTCGAAGACCTGGGTTGGTTTGTCATCGACAACCTGCCCGTGTCGCTCGTGCCCAAGGTTGCCGAGCTGGCCACATCAGCAACCGCCAACTACGACAGGGTCGCGCTGGTGATGGCGGGCTACGACGGCGAGATGGCCCAGCAAGTTGACGAGCTGCGTCGCACGCTCGACAACGTCACGGTGATCTTCCTCGAGGCATCCACCAAGGTGCTGGTGCGCCGCTACAAGCTCACCCGCCGCCGCCACCCGCTGTCTGACGGCACAAGCCTCACCGATGCCATCGAAGAAGAGCGGACCCGTCTGATCGCGGCCCGCGAGGCTGCCGACTTGGTGATCGACACCAGCGATCTCAACGTTCATCAGTTGCGCGATCGCCTCACATCAGCGTTTCCAGACGATGGCCTCGAAGGCACGATGCGCGTTGCGGTGTCGTCGTTTGGGTTCAAGCACGGCATGCCGCTCGATGTCGATCTTGTGCTCGATTGCCGTTTCCTCCCTAACCCTCATTGGGAAGACGATCTTCGAGCGCTTTCAGGCAAAGATCCAGAAGTTCGTGAGTACGTGCTTGAGCGAGAGCTCACCGAGCGCTTTCTCGACCGTCTCAACGGGCTACTCGATGAGCTGTTGCCTGCTTATGCAGATGAAGGAAAGTCCTTTTTGAGCATTGCGTTCGGCTGTACCGGTGGTCGTCACCGGTCGGTCGCGGTGGCCGAATCTGTGGCCGCCCAGCTCAAAGATCGAGGCTGGCTGCCGAGAGTCAGTCATCGAGACATTGATCGCTGATTCCCTCGACGAGCGTCGAATCCACCGCCCTGCTGTGGTCGCCATTGGTGGCGGACACGGCTTGGCATCGTCGCTGCGCGCCTCGTTGGCCTTCGCCGATCAACTCACCGGCGTTGTGTCTGTCGCCGACGACGGTGGGTCGTCCGGCCGTCTTCGACGAGAGCTCGGATTGCCAGCACCGGGCGACCTGCGGCGGTGTCTGTCGGCACTTGCCAGCGAAGACAGCCTGCTGGCTAAGTCGCTTGAACACCGCTTTGATCGCGGCGCCCTGGAAGGACACGCAGTCGGCAACTTGCTGATCGCCGGGCTGGCCGGTGCTGGCGGCGACTTTGCCGCCGCCATCAACGAGGTCGCCCGTCTTGTGGGGGCTGTCGGCACGATCCTTCCGGCAACCCTCGAGCCCGTCACGCTTGTTGCCGATTCTGACGGCGGCGAACTTGTGGGCCAGGTCACGATCGAACGGGCCACGGGCATTCGCAACCTTCGGTTTGAGCAGACGGCTCCTGAAACACCGGCTGAAGCCGTTGAGGCCATCCGGAACGCCGACCTTGTCGTGATTGGCCCCGGCTCGCTATTCACCAGCGTGCTTGCCGCAGCGGTGGTTCCCGAGATCAAACAGGCCATCGCCGACACGTCGGCCCACCGGGTGTTTGTGGCCAACGTGGCCAACGATCGAGCCGAGGCGCGTGGCTTTGACCTGCCAGAACACGTCGAGGCCATTCGCGATCACGGCATCGCGATCGATTCGATTGTGGCTCCTCTGAACACCCACCGTGTCGACGAAGTTGGAGCCCTCGATTCCTCCCTTGATGTGCGTGTGGCCGAGGTCGCCGCGGCTGATGGATGGCAGCACGACCCGGTGAAGCTCGGAGCCGTGTTGGCCGATCTGCATCGGCGTCGCGAACGCCGTCAGAACCCCAGCGATATTGCTTCGACGTAGTCAATCGAGTTTTCGGTCATTCGACCGATAAGAGAAGCACAACTCGCACAGTGTCGACCGCTAGTCTCGACTCTGTTCAACGACAGCCCCAGGAGGCAGTGAACTCATGAGCATTCGCGTCGGTATCAATGGCTTTGGTCGCATCGGCCGCAACTTCTTCAGGGCCGCCAAGGCTTCCGGAGCCGACATCGACTTCGTAGCGGTCAACGACCTCGGCGATGTGGCCACCATGGCCCACCTTCTCAAGTACGACTCGGTGCTTGGCACCCTTCAGGAAGAGATCACGGCAACCGACGACGGCATCTCGGTCGACGGCGACGTGCTCAAGGTGATGAGTGAGCGCAACCCCAACGATCTTCCGTGGGGCGATCTCGGTGTTGACGTTGTTGTCGAGTCAACTGGTGTGTTCACCGCTCGCGACAAGGCAGCCCTCCACCTCGAAGGTGGCGCGCCATACGTGGTTGTGTCCGCTCCATGTTCTGGCGCAGACAAGACCTTCGTGGTTGGCGCCAACGAAGACACCTTCGACCCAGCGACCGACAAGGTCGTGTCGAACGCCTCGTGTACCACGAACTGCTTTGTGCCCATGGTGAAGGTGCTCGACGATGCCTTTGGCCTCAAGCACGGCCTGATGACCACCATCCACGCCTACACCGGCGATCAGGCAACGGTCGACACACCACACAAGGACCTGCGTCGAGCCCGAGCCGCGGCCATCAACATCATCCCCACCTCAACCGGCGCCGCCCGGGCCACCGGCCTCGTCATGCAGGCCATGCAGGGTCGCCTCGACGGCATTGCCATGCGCGTGCCTGTGCCCACCGGCTCGATCACCGACTTCACCGCTGTGCTCGAAGCCGAGCCATCGGTCGACGAGATCAACGCCGCGTACGCAGCCGCCGCATCGGAAGGCCGCCTTGCCAACGTGCTCGAATACACCGAGGACCCCATCGTGTCGTCCGACATCGTGACGTCACCCGCCTCGTGCACCATCGACGCCGGCACCACCACCGCCATTGGCAACCTCGTCAAGGTGTGCGGCTGGTACGACAACGAGTGGGGCTACTCAAACCGCCTCGTCGAGATGTCGATGATCGTCGGCGCCGCCAACCAGGGCTGATCCTTCAGTGGCAAAATTCGGCGTTCCCGAACTTGAAGATTTGGCCGCGTCCGTCGGCTCGCTCGATGGTAAGTCTGTTCTCGTCCGAGTCGACTTCAACGTGCCGATGTCGAACGGCGAGATCACAGACGACCTCAGAATGCGAGCGGCTCTGCCCACCTTGAAGTGGCTGCAGGACCAGGGCGCATCGGTCACGGCCTGTTCTCACCGGGGACGACCAAAGGGTGCCCCCAATCCGGAGTTCTCGATGGATCCGGTGCGGGCGCACCTCGCCACGATCGCTCCGGGCGTCAAGCTGCTCGAGAATCTGCGCTTCAACCCGGGCGAAACGAGCAACGATCCGGCGTTTGTCAGCGAACTCATCGCTGGTCACGATGCCTACGTCAACGATGCCTTCGGTGCCTCACATCGTGAACACGCCAGCATCGTTGGCCCGGCCCAGCATCTGCCATCGGCGGCGGGTCGTCTGTTGGCCAAAGAGGTCGAGGTGCTCCTCGGCGTTCGCAATCAGGCCAGACGTCCCTTCGTTGCCGTCATGGGTGGCGCGAAGGTGTCCGACAAGCTCAGCGTGATCGAAGCGCTGCTTGGCATCGTCGATTCGATCATCGTTGGCGGCGGCATGGCCTTCACGTTCTTGAAGGCGAAGGGCCACAACGTTGGCGATTCGCTTCTTGAAGAAGACATGGTCGAAACGTGCGCTCAGCTGTTGGCCAGCGGAGCAACGATCCATCTGCCAGAAGATGTCACCGCCCTCGGTGGCGGCGGCAAGCTGTTTGATCCAGAAGCTGGCGGCGAAGTTCGCCAGGCTGGTGTCGAGCTGGCGGCCGGCTGGATGGGCGTCGATATCGGCCCTTACTCAGCGGCCCTGTTCACCGACGTCATCCTCGAGGCCGGCACGGTCTTGTGGAACGGCCCAATGGGTGTCTTCGAAGATCCACGGTTCGCAGCTGGTACGTCAGCGGTCGCTCAGGCCATGGCCGATACGCGAGCGTTCACTGTGGTCGGCGGAGGCGACTCTGCCGCGGCAGCCAAGCAGTTTGGCGTTGACGGCGACGTCGACCACGTGTCGACCGGGGGAGGGGCATCGCTCGAACTGATCGAGCAAGGGGACCTCCCCGGCCTCGCCGCCCTCCGTCCCAGCTAACTCCCGTTCTCGGCGCGAAACTGGTTGCCGGGCAACCCAAAACGCGCCGAGAACCTTCACGTTCGTTCGATGAAATGAGAGACCTATGAGTCGCAAGCCGTTGAT